>CAYOHN010000055.1:0-15896 GCA_964403735.1 uncultured Spirochaetales bacterium
CTGAGTGCGCTCGAACGCGGTCGCCGCGAGCTGACCTATCCGCGCTGGATCACCGGGTGCAGGATCGCCGCGGGATCGGTCTCGCCGTAGATCTCGCGTGCCAGCGCGCGCAGCGCGTCGGCGCCGATGCGTTCGCTCGGCGCCAGCCGCGCGCGCAGCGTCGGGATCGGAAAGGCGGCCTCGATCGCGGCCAGCTCTTCGCGTTCGCGCTCGGCCCAGTGCGCAAACCAGCCGGTCCGTGCCGGCGTGGGCAGCAGGCGGTTCACGATCACCGCGTCGGTCGCGACGCCGTACAGACACAGATAGGCGAAGGAGCGCCGCGTCTCGTCGACGACGACGCGGGCGGCGTTCGTGACGAGCCGCGTCGTCGTGCGATCCCCGTCGAGCAGGATCTGGCGCACGTCGTCGACGTCGCGATACAGGCGCTCGAACGCGGCGAAGACATCGTCGCCGGGAATCCAGCCGCGCAGGCCGACGCCATCGGCAAACGGCCGGGCGACGCGCGCCACCCGGCGCTCGAGATCGAAGAAGCGCTCCATGAACACCTGCAGTGCATCCGGGAAGCGCAGCATGCGCAGCGTTGCGCCGGTGGGGGCGCAATCGACGATGCAGACGTCGAACTCGCCGAGCGCCTCGACGTCCCGGATCGCGCGCAGCGCCACCAGCTCCTCGAGGCCCGGGACCACGAGCAGTTCTTCGGCCATCAACTCGTCGGCGCCGTCGCGCAGCAGCCGCGCGAGCCACGTCTGGATCGCCGACCACGAGCGCTCGACCTCGTCGAGCACGGAGACTTCCTGCGCCACGACGCCCGGCGCCACCGGGGTCGGGCGCGCGCCGATCGGACGGCCGAACGCATCGCCAAGACTGTGCGCCGGGTCCGTCGACAGCAGAAAGACCTGGTGGCCGTGCTCGGCGGCGCCGAGTGCGGCCGCGGCCGACAGCGTCGTCTTGCCCACTCCTCCCTTGCCGGTGTGGACGATCACACGCACCCGTCAGCCCTCCGCCGCATCCGAAGCCGCTGGTGCGAGCCGCACCACCAGCTGGCCGGCGTCGAGCCGCGCGCTGTGCAGCGAGAGCCGCGCGAGCCGCCGCGGCAGCGGGATCGCGCGGCGCCACGCGCCGGTGCGGATCAACAGCGCATCATCCAGCTTGGCGACGTCGAGGTGTTCGCGCTGCGCATGCGGCAGCGGCAGATCGATCCGGAAGTGGCCACTGACGTCGGCACGGCGCGCGAAGCGCAGCCGCGGCGGGTTCGCGAGGCGCGCAGCGGGGTCGAGCGCCCCGAACAGACGCGCGCCGTGCGCGGCCAGCGCGTCGATGCCGATCACCTCGTCCGGCGCCAGCGGACCGCGCAGGATCGGGAGGCCCGGAAACAGCGTTGCCACCTCGGCAACGCGCTCCTCGGCGACGCGCGCCCATTCGGCAAAGTGCGGTTCGGCCGCGGCCTCGGGCGGCAGCAGGCGGTTCATCACGACGGCGTCACAGGCCAGCTCGAAGAGACAGAGATCGGTGTGGGCGCGGACGGCTTCGTCGATGACCATCCGCTCGGACGTCGCCACCAGGCGTACCGTCGTCGCGGGGTCGAGCAGAAGCGAGCGGATCGCCGTGAGCCGCTCGTACAGCAAGGTCTCGAGGTCGCGAAACACTTCGGCGTCGGGGACCGGGATGGACAGCACGGCGCGCGCGAGCGGCGACACCGTCGCGGCCAGCGCGCGCTGCATGCGCAGTGCGATGCGCAGGCCGCGGCTCGCGATCTCCGGCAGCGTGACCAGTCGCAGCGTCGCGCCCGTCGGCGCGCAGTCGACGACCACCAGGTCGTAGGCGCCGGAGCGCGCATGCGCTTCCACCGCCAACAGCGACGCCATCTCCTCGGCGCCGGGCAGCAGCGCCAGCTCGTCCGCGATCGTCGGCTCGATGCCCTGGTGGCGGAACAGCGCGCCGAGGTACGCGCGGATGGCGCCCCAATGGCGCTCCATCTCGGCGCGGGCGTCGACTTCGAGCGCGTCGATCCGCGGCGCGCCGACCGCGCGCGGATCCGGCCCGAGCCGGACCCCGAGCACATCGCCGAGGCTGTGCGCCGGGTCCGCCGAGACGACGAGGACGCGGGCGCCTCGGGTTGCCGCATGGGCCGCGGTGGCGGCCGCCGTCGTGGTTTTCCCGACGCCGCCCTTGCCGGTGTAGAAGACGACGCGCGCGAGCGCGGGGTCATCGGCACGGCGCGTGCGCCGAGGTCGTCGCTGCGTCGTTCCATCCGATGCCATGCACCGACGGTATCAGACCCGCCGCGGCTCCCCCGCGCGGGGTCCCGCACCTTACGCCGCGTGCGGGGCCTCGAGATCATCCTCGTCGAAGGCCGCCGACACGGGCTGCAAGCTCGCCGGGGCGGGCAGCGGCCCGTCGAAGGGGCCTGCGGTCCAGCGGTGTCCGCAGCGGCCGCATTCGCCGAGCAGCCACAGGCCATTGTGCAGAGCCTCGTCGGCCGCGATGTCGGGCGAGCCGCACACCGCACAGTCGGCGCGCGACGCCACCGGCTCGCGGCGGGCGACCGGGCGGGCCGCCGCTGCGGGCGTCCTCGGATCCGTCGCGAACGGGCGGCCTCTGCGAGTGCGGAGCGAGGGCTCCAAGCGCGAGGCACCATCGAACCGAGCCGTGCGGTCGAACCGAGGAGCCGAGCTGTCGAGCCGGGCCGAACGGTCGAGGTCGGTCGATCTATCGAGATGGGCCGCCCGGTCGAGCCGGGCAGATCGAGCAGAAGGGGTCATTTCCGTGTCCTCCAGGTTGTAGGAGACCACGGCCATGTGACAGAAGCGGTCACGTCCTGCGAGGATCGTGCGGCATCCGTTGCGGATCCGTGCCATGCCGCGGCTCCGGCCGGCGCCACAGGATCCTGCTTCACGCAAAGGCGTGAGAGAGGGGGATGGCCGCGGTGGGGTCGTCCAGGGTGAGGTGACCCATCCATAGATGTCGCAACCGGGCGCAGACCGCCTTCCGCTCTGCGAGGATCCCGATCGCTCCGCCGGCTCAGTCCCGCGGAATCAGGTGCGCGAGTCCGTGCTTCTCGATGCGGTGTCGGAGCGTCGTGCGCGGCAACCCGAGGCGACGGGCGGCGCGCGCGATGTTGCCGCCGGTGGTCGCGAGCGCCGTGGCGATCCGGTCGCGGTCGTTGGGTGGACGGGGAGCCCGGGAGAGGGACGTCTCCCGGGCTGCCGCCCGATCCGCGACGGCATTCGCACCGAGACCCTGCGCGGTGCCTCGCCAAGGTCCCCGCAGCCCGCCGAGATCCTCGGCGTCGAGCACTGGGCCGGAGCCCTGCGCGAGCAACCGCTCGAGGAGATTCAGCAGCTCGCGCACGTTGCCGGGCCAGTCGTGCGCGGCGAGCGCCGCGAGGAATCCATCGAGGACGCAGGGCGTCGGCCGATTCTGCCGGCGCGCAGCCTCGCGCAATCCGTACTCGACGAGGTCCGGCAGATCCTCGAGTCGCTCGCGCAGCGGCGTCAACTCCACCTCCACGACCTGCAGGCGGTAATACAAGTCCGCTCGGAACCTCCCCTCGGCGACGGCGCGACGCAGATCGCGGTTGGTTGCGGCGACGATACGGGCACGGAGTGTCAACGTGCGGGTTCCCCCGACGCGTTCGAACGCGCGGTCCTGGAGCGCTCGCAACAGCTTGGCTTGCAGGCGCGGCTCGAGTTCCGCGACCTCGTCGAGAAAGAGCGTGCCGAGTGCGGCGGATTCGAGGCGACCGGCCCGGGGCCCATCGGCGCCCGTGAAGGCGCCGCGCTCGTGTCCGAAGAGTTCACTCTCGATCACGCTTTCCGCGAGCGATGCGCAGTCCACGTGCACGAACGGTCCCGCCGCTCGCCGCGACGCGTCGTGTAGGGCTCGTGCCACGAGTCCCTTGCCGGTTCCTGTCTCCCCCGTCAGCAGGACCGTCGCGTCGCTCGGAGCCACGTGGTGCAGCAGGCGCCGCAGGTCCGCCATCGCTGCGGAGCGGCCGCGCAGCAGCCTCGGCGAGAGGCTCGGGTGAGAGACGCCGGCAGCCACCCGCGTCGAACTCGTGACTCCATTCATGACTCAGCTCCTCCCTGTGACGACATCGGAGCAAACGACGTGCCAATCCCGTATGGCCGCGAGGCGGGTCGCCTGCGCAGTCCCCGTGCGGTTGTAGGCGGCCGTTGGTTCCGTGCGAGAGACCAGCAGCGACCAGCGCAGACCGGGCGGGCGGGTCGCAACGGCCGGGTTTGGCCTTTCTTTGGATTTTCCTAGGCCTCGATCGACACCCGCGTGCGTATGATCGCGATCCTCGGATCGGAGCGCAGGGAAAGCGGAATCAGTGCACGCATTTGGCGGAGAGGTAGCCGCGCTCCTCGCGGCAGCGAGCGTACGCAGACCTGTCTGGGTGGTGACCGTCGCTGTGCTCGTCGCGAGCGCGCTGTTCGCTGTTTCGGTGCGACGGCCGAGCGAAGTCGGCTACGCCGCGTACTTCGGCCCCGGGAGCCCGGAGGTCGAACGTCTCGAAAGCTTCCTCGCCGAGTTCGAGAGCGGATTCCACGTCCTGGTCGTCTTCGGGTGCCGCGAGAGTCCGCGCTGCGATCGCGTCGACGAGCCGTGGGCGATGGACTTTCTGATCCGCCTGCATCGGGCCGCAGAGCGACTTCCCCACGTGCGCCGGATCGCGAGTGCTCTGAACACGCCGGTGGTTCTGGGCTCGCTCGATGCCCGCCCCTTGATGACATACGACCGTGTGCCTCGTACGACCGAGGAAGTCGCCGACAGCAGCGAATGGAGGCTCGCACCGGATTGGCGCGAGCGTTTCGCTGCCGGGCTCGAACAACCCGGGTTTGGAGGTGTCGTCGTGGCGCAGGACGCCCGCTCCGCAGGGCTCGTGCTGGAACTCGCTTCCATCGAGAGCAACGCGGTTCGAGAGGCCGTCCGAGGGGTTCTGGCGATGCTTCCCGAGTTCGAGCGCGAGCTGGGGACCGAGCTCCACGTGGCTGGCGATCCCGTCTGGACGGTGATCTCCGCGGACAGTCTCGAGCGGGATTCGAAGCTGCTCACGGCGCTGATGTTCATCGCCATGCTCACACTGCTCTGGATCCTCCTGCGCGACCCCTGGCTCACCGCGTTGCCACTGCTCTCGGTCGCCGTCGTGACTGTGACGATCGAGGGCGCCGCGGAGGCCATCGGGATCCCGCAGACGTCGCTCCTCGCCGCTCTTCCCCCGCTGCTCGTCGCCATCGCCATCGCCGGGTCGATTCATCTGCTGGCAGCCGTCGTACGCGCCTCGAGACGAGGTTCGGAGGAAGGCACCAACGGGGCGGAAGACATCGGCGAAGTCGCTATGAGTCAGGCGAATTCGGGCCAAGGCCGTCGCGTGCGCAGCCGACGTTTGGTCGTCGCGGCAGCGCGCGACGTGGGTGCGGGTTGCTTCTGGTCCGCCGTCACGACGGCTGCGGGATTCGCGTCCTTCCTCGGCAGCGACCTGGTGACCTTTCGTCACTTCGGTGCGTTGGCGGCCGCAGGCGTCGGCGTTGCGTTTCTCGTGACGTTCACGCTGCTCCCCGCGCTGCTCTGTCTCCGCCTACAGCGCGCAGAGTTCCGTACCCACCCCCGTCGCGGAGCTCTGATCCGAGAAGTCCTCGACGCCGCCCACGAATCCGTGTCGCGTCATCCGCGATTCGTCCGCCTCGCCACACTGGGAACCTTCCTGATGCTCACACTCGGAGCAGGTCGCCTGCACTATGCGAGCGACTTCGGCTTTGGCGAAGGCTCTTACGTCGTACGCTCGCTGCGCATGATCGAGGCCAACTTTCGCAAGCCGATGACGACAGAGGTCGTCGTTTCGCTTCCACCGGACGCTCACGTCTGGGAGGAGCCGACGCTCCGGCTCCTGGCACAGATCGAGGCCATCTTTTCCGCAGAGACCTCCACGGGCACCACCAGCACTTTCCTCGACCTGCTCGACGAAGCGCATCGCCTCGATCACGGCGTTCCGTCGAGTTCGCTCGACGCGCTGATCGGTTCGGCAGCGCGCTCGATGCCGTGGGTCGCGGCGTCCAACCAGGCCCGCTGGTTCTGGAACGAGTACGGTGAGGGCGGTCGGGAGCGCACCCGTGTCTCGGTCGGCCGCGCATGGCTCGATGATGCGGAACAGGAGTCGTACGTCGCCCGGGTCGCCGCCGCGTTGGCGTCGCTCGAGCGAAGCGAGCGTGGACGAACCGAGGCGCGCAATACGGGGGGCAGCGGCCATCGCATCGAGCTGACGGGTGGCCTCGTGCTCGCGGATCGCTTTGTGAATCGGCTTCGGAAGACCCAGATCGAGAGCTTCGCATGGGCATTCGCGGTGGTCACCCTGACGCTGGCGCTTCTTTTGCGTCGCCCCGTGAGTCTCATGATCTGGGCGATCGTCGTGAACCTGCTGCCAGTGGCCGCGCTGCTCGGGTTGATGGGCTGGGCGGGCATCGGCATCGATCCGGCGAGCACGATGGTTGCGGCGATCCTGCTCGCACTTGGCGCCGACGACACGATCCACGTGGCTCTCCGCGTGAAGCGAGAACGCCGTATCGGGATGCCGATGCCTGCGGCGATTGCCAGAGCTTTCGACGACGTCGGCGAAGCGGTGTTGACGACGAGTCTGTGTCTCGCGCTGGGCTTCTCGGTCCTGTTGTTCTCGCAGTGGGGGGGACTCGTCACCTTCGGACTGGTGGCTTGCCTCGGAGTGGTGTTGCTGCTCGCCGGAGATCTGCTGCTGCTACCGGCAGCGCTTCTGATGGGCGAGCGCCGCGGAGCCCGGAGATGACGATGCGGGCGATCCTGACGAGTGCGGTCGTCGTTGTCACCGCGCTGGCGATGGCGCCGGATCCGCGCGCCCTGTGGAACGACGCCGTGCTTCGCCGACCGATGGCTTGGCTGGATCCCGCGTTGCGCGTTCCGTTCGCAAGTATCTTGCTGCGTCAGACGCGTGACGAAGCAGTGCTTGCGCCCGGGGATCGCATCGTCGCGCTGAGACTCCCCGGCGACGCCGGGCTCATCGTTCCGCGAGGACGCGCCGCGCTTCTCAGCTCGATCGCCTCTCTATCGACCGACGCAGACGTCTCACTCTTGGTTCGGAGACCTGAGAGAGCGGAACAGTTCCGCACATCGGTCCAAGAGGAGCACGCACGCACTGCGTTGTTGTTCCAGTGGCCGATCCTCTTGGCAGGGTCTCTGCTGCTGCTGTTCGCCGGTGTCTGCGCCATCGGCGGCCGACATCCCGTCGCGACGCCGCTGGCTGCCGTCACGGCGTGCCTCGGCGCCGGACTCCTCGCAGCGCTCGACCTGGCGCTGCCGGGGGATCGAGGCTTGTTCGGCGTCGGGAGCCTCCGACCGCGGGTGGGGATGCTGGCTTGGAGTCTGCTTCCGGCATCGCTGTTGCACCTCTCTGCGCGTTTTCCGGTGACGATGCCGCGCTTCCGGCGTCCAGCCCTCGCGGCGTTGCCGTGGGTGTTGTGGTCGGTGCCAGCACTGCTCGCGCAGGTGCACCTGGAGAGCGCGGCCGTCGGCCACGCGGTCGAACGGGTCGCCCTGGTTGCGAGCTTTCTGGCAGCGGGGATCCTGATCGCCGGCTGCCTGTGGCCGGGTCGCCGGCTCTCGCCGATCGAGCGCTTTCGTGCTCGTGCGGCGACGCTCGGTCTTACGTTCGCCGGAATCGGCCCATTTGTGGTCGCCGTCTTCGGCATCACGACCGGTCCCGAGATCGCGACGGCGCTCGCGTTGGGAGCGCTTTCCCTACCGATCGCGTTCGGTTGGGCCGTGGCGCGCTATCGACTCCTGGATCCTCCGGCGTGGCTCCCTCGTCTGTTCCTGTCCACTGCGCGCGCGCTCGCGGCCCTGGCCATCGCGGCCACTCTTCTCCATTACGCGAGCCGTTTCCTGCCGGGAGTATCGGGGGGGCCCGTTCTCGCCCTGGGGACGGCTCTGTTCTTCCAGTTCCTGCAGCCCGTGTTCGCGCGGGCCGGGCGGATCGTCACCGGGCGACACGAGGCGCCGGAGACGTTGCTGGCCTGTGCGGCTCGCGAGCTCGCCGGCGCGCCGGGACCGGATGCCGTGCTCGCGCGCTTGGCGGAGCTCGTGAGATCGAACCTCGGCGCGAGCAAAGTCGACGCGACGAGAGAGTCACCCGGAACGGAGGAAGAAGGACTTGGTGGCCGGGACGCCTGGAGGTTGCAGTCGCCGCTGCTCCGCAGGGGCATCGCCCTGTGTGAGCAGGCTCCGGTGCTGGCCGGCGTCGCGCTCGTTCGAATGCCGCGCACTGAGGATCCCGATCCGCGCGTCCCCGAGGTAGCGCTGAGACTCGAAGTGCGCGGCGGGCCCGTGGCTTTCGTCGCCGTGGCACCACGGCTAGATGGTCTCCCGTACTCTCCGGAGGAGCTACGGGCCGTCGTCGACGTGGGCCGACTCGCGGCCCTCGCCCTGACCGATGCCCTCGATGCCGAACGTCTGGAGGACGAGGTCGTCGAGCGGACGGCCGCACTTCGTCGTGCGCTCCGAGACCGCAATGCGCTCTTGACCACAGCCCAGAGGATCCAGACAGCCGCCGACACGGACGCCGTCCGTACCGCCGCCATGGATTTTCTGATCGGGCGCGACTCCGATTCGCTGGGCGCCATCGTGGCTCCGGGGGAGTCAGCGGGCCGGGTCACCCTCGATCTGTGTAGCCCCCCAGTCGGAAGGGAACGACTCGCGCTCAACGGAATCGCTTCCGAGCGGGCTGCCGACCTTCAGCCGCAGGCCGACACCGTCGAGGCGCTCGCCAACCTCGCGATTGAGCGCCTTCACCTGTTCGATGGCCTCAAGACGGAAGTCGAACGCCAGGCGCGTGAGCTGGCGCGGATTCGGTCGGATCGCCACAACGCCGAATTCGTCCGGCGCGTCGCACACGAGTTGCGCAAGCCCGGTGAAGAAATTCGGCAGCTCGTGATGACAGTGACGCCGACGGCGGAGGGAACGCTGGGCTCCGTGCTCCGACAGATCGAGAGCGCCGCCTGTGAGATGGGTCGCCGGCTCGACACTCTTCTGGGCCGACAGAGATTTCATCTCGATCGGCGGCGAGTCGACCTCGTTCATCTCATCGAAGAAGCGGTGCGAAGAGTGGCGCTCGTGCGACCGACGCGACACTTCGTCGCGATTCACGAGCGACGTCGTCTCCCGATCCTCGGCGATGCCGTCCGCCTGGTTTCGCTGTTCGAGAACCTGCTGGACAACGCGGCGCGCGCGACGGACGAAGCGGGTCGCGTCGTGGTGCGATCGGATCTGCTGGCGCCGCGCTCCCCCGACAGCGGTTCCCGGGTCCTGATCGAGGTCGAGGACGACGGCGAAGGGATCCCGCCTGACCTGGCCGAGGAGATCTTCGAGCCCGGCGTCGGAACCTTCTGCGGCGGTTTCGGCCTCGGGCTCGCTCTGTGTCGCGATATCGTGTCGCTTCATCGCGGAGAGATCGGCGTGGATTCGCAACCCGGCCGAACGGTATTCCGCGTGCTACTGCCGCAACTGCCCGAGGAAGCGGCATCATGAGCAAAGGGCGGATCCTGCTGGCAGAAGACTCGAACCCGACGCGCGAGCGGCTGGAGACGGCCCTGCGCGATCGCGGCTACTCCGTCACATCGGCACGCGACGGCAGCGAGGCGTTGGCGCGCTTCGAACGCGAGGTCGTGGACCTCGTGCTCTCGGACTATTGCATGCCGCGCCTCGACGGACTCGGTTTGTTGCGAGCACTCCGGGAACACCACCGGGTTCCCTTTTTGCTCTATAGCGCGGATGCGGCACTAGACGTGGCATTCCATGCCGCGCGTCTCGGAGCCAGCGCTTTCCTCGCCTATCCGTTCGCAGTCGAAGGACAACTGTTCCCAGCGATCGACGAGGGCCTCGTCGCGGCCGCGCCGCGGCTCGTGTCCGGGTCGGTGGGAGCTGCGCGTTTCCTCGGGACGTCGCTGGCTGCCATCCGGATTCGGGATGGTATTCGGCGTCTCGGGCCGACGCGAGCGACCGTGCTGATTCTGGGCGAGACAGGAGTCGGGAAGGAGGTCGTGGCCCGCGCGCTGCACGAGGAAAGCGGTCGCAGCGTGTTGCGCAGCTTCGCGGTGACGGAGCTCTCGGAGTCGCTGCTCGAGGCAGAACTGTTCGGTCACGAGCGTGGCGCCTTCACCGGCGCCGTCGGTGCGCGGGCCGGGCTCATCGAACAGGCGCAGCGGGGAACGCTTCTGCTCGACGAGATCGGTGACGCCCCGCCCGCATTCCAGGCCAAGCTCCTCCGGGTGCTCGAGACTGGAGAGTTGCGACGAGTCGGCGGAAGCCAGCTGCGGAAACTCGACGTGCGCGTGCTGGCCGCGACTCATCGCGATCTCGAAAAGGATCGACGGAGCGGTCGCTTTCGCGCAGACCTCTACTACCGGTTGCACCAGGCAGTGATCGCGGTGCCGCCGCTACGGGAACGCCCAGAAGACATCGAGGCGTTGGCCCGAGCATTGCTCGTCGAGCTCGCGGGATCGCTCGGCATCTCTCCGCCGCGGCCATCACCGGCGTTTCTGGCGGAGCTGTGTGTCCAATCCTGGCCTGGCAACGCGCGGGAACTCCGCTCGGCGCTCCAGGCTGTGCTGCTCTGGAACGACGGTCGAGATCCGCTGGAGCCCGGAGACTTGAGGGAGGCTCTGCTCTCGCTCGCACCTACGCTCGATGCCGAGCAACGGGCGGAGCAACAGCGCCTGCTCTCGGCCTGGCGCGCGGCCGGCGGCAATCAGGAGGCCGCCAGGCGATCGCTCGGGCTCACCCGGGCGGCCTGGCGGCATCGTTGGCGCCAGTACGGTGTACGAGGGGAGACGGAGGAGAGTTCGTGAAGCTGCCGGGAGAATCGATTGCAGTGATGTTGTTCCTGATCGGGAGCGCACTCGCGCTGGTGTTCGCTCCTCTGGCGATGGCGAAGTCCTCGAGTGACACCGCGAAAACACAGCTTCGTCGCGCGTTCGAGCGGACCTTTCACCAGCCCGGCGTCCGTCTGATCGATCTGCAGGTCTTTCGGAGCGAGAAAGTCGTCGCGCACCGCCGCTTCGAGTTGGCCCATCGATCGGATCGGTCCGGTTCCCGGTCGCTGATTCGTTTCGTCGCGCCGGACTATCTCCGCGGTCACGGGCTACTGATCGTGGATCGTGGGACCGGTTCGAGCGATACCTGGATCTACCAGGCCGAAGAGCGGCGCCCGCGACGCGTCGGGAGTGCTCAGAAGGGCGATGCATTCTACGGCAGCGACCTCGCGATGGAGGATCTCGAGCGCACGCGCTGGGAACGCTGGCGGATCGACGCCTGGGTCCCGGTCGAAGAAGAGGGCGAGCCCTGCCAGGTGGCCGATGCGTGGCCGCCGCCGGAGTCCCAGTATGGGAGGCTCAGGATCTGGATCGCCACGCGCGTCGACGGTGTGCTGCGAATCGACTTCTTCGCTCGTGGAGACGAGGGAACGCGGGCTGGAGCCGAGCCGTTGAAGCGCCTTCACGCGGATTTGGCGGACGCGGTGGAGGATCGCGGGTTCCTGCGCTTCCGCGGGATCACCATCCAACAGATCGGCCGCGACGCGCGCACGGAACTCGCGATCGAACGCATCTCGATCGATCCGGCGATTTCGTCAAGCCTGTTCTCGACGATGCGCCTCGAACGGGAAGGCGAGGCTCTCTTCGACCTGGCCGAGCGACACGCTCGGGGGGCAGATCGGTGAGGCGGTCCGGGCGCCGGCCGCTCTACAGCGCCGACAACGAGGACACTCGTTCGGAGCGGCGAGCTCTCGCACCTGCGGTGGGAGATCTGATCGTCTGTGTCGCGGCCGGAGGTGGTCGTGCACTGTCGCTACTCGCTGTTGCCGAGGGGCCGTTTCTGGCCGTGGATCGAGAGCCCGCGCAGCTACACGTCCTGGAACTCAAGGCGGCTGCGCTCGAAGGGCTCCCGTACGAGACGCTTCGCGGCTTCGTCGGTGTGGATGAAAATCGCTCTCGTCTCGATATCTACTCGCAGCTGCGTGGCAGCCTCTCGTGTGGCGCACGAAACTACTGGGATCACCGCCGGAACCTGTTGCGCGACGGGATCCTCTACGCCGGCCGGCTCGAGACGTGGCTCGCGCGCTGCGCCCGGCTGCTCCGTGTCGTCGGGATGCTCTCGTGGGCAGATGCTTGTGCGTCCACACACGACCTCGCCCGCCAGCGTACCGAGCTTTTCGTCCGTTCGGCCGACGTGCGCCGAAGCGAGCGCGGTTTCGCGTTCTTGATGCATCCCTCGGTCGCCTGGCTCGCAATGCGGGATCCGAGCTTCCTGCGCAGTACCGAGGGGAATCCTGGCCGCTACCTCTATCGCCGGCTCGTCGCCTGGGCCGAACGGCGACTTCTCGTCGACAGTTTCCTCGTCGAGCTGATCCGCAATGGGCGCTACGACCCGCACGGGGCGCTTCCGATCTGGCTCACCCGGGAGGGCAGCGAACAGGTACGCAAACGGTTGCCTCTGCTGCGACTGGTCTGTGCGGATATCGCCACCCTCTCGTCGCAGCTGCCGCCGACGCGGCGCGTACTGTGGTCCCTGTCGGACATCAGCTGCTGGATGAGTGAGCGACGCTTCCACGCGCTGCTCGACGGCATGGCCGTCGCGAGCCCGCCCGGCTCGCGCGTTTGCTTTCGGAATCTCGCCGCGCTGCGTTCGATTCCGCCGGCGACGAGTCGCGCGCCGGATCGCCCGCACTGGAAACCGATGCCGCATCTCGAGGCGGCACTCGACCGCGACGACACGTCGGTGTTCTATCGCTTCGGCGTCGCGCAGGTCTTCTGATCTACGCCGCGCCGCTCGCGGATCCGATCCTCAGCGCATCTCCCGCTTCAGGATCTTCCCGGTCGGCCCCTTCGGGAGCGCGTCGCGGAACTCGACGACGCGCGGGTACTTGTACGCGGCGAGGCGTTCCTTGCACCAGGCGATGAGGTCCTCGGCGCTGCACACGCGCCCGGGCTTCAGCGCGACGACGGCTTTCACCTCCTCGCCGTGGCTGTCGTGCGGCACGCCGAACACTGCCGCCTCCGCGACGGCTTCGTGGGCGTACAAAACCTCTTCCACTTCGCGCGGGTAGACGTTGAAGCCGCCGCGCAGGATCATGTCCTTCTTGCGGTCGACGATCCAGTAGCAGCCGTCCTCGTCGCGGGTGCCGATGTCGCCACTGTGGAACCAGCCTCCGCGCAGCGTCTCGGCGTTGGCCTCGGGCCGCTTCCAGTAGCCCTTCATGATGTTGTGGCCGCGGATCACGATCTCGCCGCGCTCGCCGTCCGGCAGCGGCTCGTCGTTGTCGTCGACGATCGCCAGCTCGACGCCCCACACCGGGTAGCCGATCGAGCCGGCCTTGCGCGGCTTGTCCACCATGTTGAAGCTCGCCACCGGCGACGTCTCGGAGAGCCCGAAGCCTTCCAGGATCGGCACGCCGAAGCGCTTCTCGAACGCGTTCATCACCTCCACCGGCATCGGCGCGCCGCCGGCCATGCACAGCTCGAGGCTCGAGAGGTCGTAGGCGCGCTCCTGCTCGTGGTGGAGCAGCGCGAAGTACATCGTCGGCACGCCGGCAAAGACCGTCACGCGGTCGCGCTCGAGGATCTCGAAGGCCTCCTTCGGGCCGAAGCGCGGCAGCAGCGTGAAGGTGCCGCCGTGGGCGATGGTCGCGTTCTGGATGCAGGTCTGGCCGAAGGAGTGGAACAGCGGCAGCGTCGCGATCGCGACGAAGCGATCCGGCGGGGTCGCCGGCAGCAGCCGCGGCACGACGAACGCGCAGTTGACGAACAGGTTCGAATGGCTGAGCTCGGCGCCCTTCGGCTTGCCGGTGGTGCCGGACGTGTACAGGATCACCGCGGTGTCGTCGGGGCTCGTCGGATGCGGGACGTCGATCGCTTCGGCCTCCTGCATCTCCTCGAGCGTGCCGGCGCCCGGCCCGCCGCCGGCGATCACGAGCGGGCGGTTGGCATCCGCGGCGCCGCGGCGCGCGGACTCCGCGAACAGCGGATGCGCGATCAGCAGCCGCGCCTCCGAGTCGTCCAGGAAGTAGTGGACCTCCGGCGCGGCGGCGAGCACGTTGATCGGCACCACGGCGGCGCCGGCGTAGAGGATCCCGAAGTACGCGATCGTGAACTCCGGGACGTTCGGGATCAGCAGCGCGACCTTGTCGCCGGGCCGGACGTCGCGGGCGCGGAGCGCCGTGGCGACGCCGCGCGCGGCGCGGTCGAGCTGCGCGTAGCTGAGCACGCGATCGCCGAGCCGGATGGCAGGGTGGTCCGCGCGGTCCGTCGCGCTGGCCTGAAGGATCGTGCCGAGATTCAGTGCCATGGGTCGGGCGCCTCCCCGCGCGGAGGGTAGCCATCCCCGGCGTGACGATGCGAACCGGGGTTGCCGAGGTCCGCCGCGTGCCGGCGCGCGTCCTGGAACCGTGTCCGGCATCGCCGAGTAGCGACGCGCGTTCTCGCTCCTCTACCCTCTTGCCGTGGCCTGCGCCGGCGTCGTCATCATCGGCAACGAGATCCTCTCCGGGAAGGTCGTGGATCTCAATTCGCCGTATCTGTGCCGCGAGCTGCGGGCGCTCGGCGTCGAAGTCGAGCGCATCGTGACGATCCCGGACGACATCGACGTGATCGCGTGCGAGGTGCGCGCGATGAGTGCCGCCTACGACTTCGTCTTCACGTCGGGCGGCGTGGGTCCCACGCACGACGACCTCACGATGGACGGCGTCGCCCGGGCCTTCGAGCTGCCGATCCAGGTCTACGATTCGATCGTCGAGCGGATCGAGCGCGCCCAGGGGCAGGCGGCCAACGAGAGCCTGCTCAAGATGGCGGCGCTGCCGGCCGGCGCGGCATTGATCGACGCCGGGGACCTGTGGTTTCCGCTCGTCGTGGTCGGCAACGTCTACGTGTTTCCGGGCATCCCGGAGCTGCTGCGACGCAAGTTCGAGTCGATCCGCGAGCGCTTCCGCGGCGTACCGTTCGCGCTGCGGCGTGTCTACGTGCGGCTGCGCGAGAGCGACATCGCTGCGGAACTGCACGCGCTGCTCGGGGAATTCCCGCAGCTCCTGCTCGGGTCGTACCCGAAGATCGGCGAGCCGGAGTTCCACGTGCTGCTGACGCTCGAGTCGCGCGACGCGGGCTACGTGCAGCGCGCGCTCGACTCGCTGCTCGCCCGGCTGCCGCAGGACGCAGTCCACAAGGTCGAGTGAACGACCCGGCCGCGCACGAAGGCCTGGCGCGCTGGCTCGCCTACGCGCACCCGCTGTGGATGGTGGCGTCGATCACGCTGGCGGGGCTGGCGCTGCGCAGGGGCCTCGCGCTGCGCCGCGCGCGGCTGCGCCACACGCGGCGCGAGCCGGATGCCCTGCGCCGCCATCTCGCGCTCGCCAAACCCGCCGTCGCGATGCTGGGGGTCGGCTTCGTCGCCGGCCCGCTGTCGATGCTGATGCTGCGCGGCCGCGATCCCTTCGAAACGGCGCACGGCTGGATCGGCGCGACGACGATCGCGCTGTTCGTCGCCACCGCGTGGCTGGGCCGCCGTCTCGAACTCCGTCGCAGCCGCGCCGTCGATGCGCATGCCGTGCTTGCGGCGCTCGCCATTCTCGCCGCCGCGGTTGCCGCGCTGATGGGGCTGGTGTTGCTCCCTTGATGCAGCCGGGGCGCCGGACTCGCGTCCGACGCCCCGGCGGAACCGCAGCGTGTGTCGCGCTGGCTACGGCGCCGACACGAGGTCCGTGAACAGCGAGAAGAACGCGCCGTTCCGTGAAACCTCGACGCCCTCGAGCTGCAGCCCGAAGAAGCTCGGGATCGGGAAGGCCCCGAGGTTCTCGCCGAGGCTCGGCAGCACCGGGGCGATGATAC
>CAYOHN010000056.1:0-3402 GCA_964403735.1 uncultured Spirochaetales bacterium
ACGGCTTCGCGATGCGCGTGCCGACGTCGGACGTCTCGGTCGTCGATCTGGCACTGATCCTCGGCAAGGACGCCAGCGCGGAGGCGATCAACGATGCGATGCGCAAGGCCGCTGCCGGCCCGCTCGCCGGTATCCTGCACGTCAGCGACGAGCCGCTCGTCTCGATCGATTTCCGCGGCAACCCGCACTCGTCGATCCTCGACGCCGAGTACACCAAGGTCATGGGCAATCGCTTCGCGAAGGTCCTCTCCTGGTACGACAACGAGTGGGGCTATGCCTCGCGCGTCGTCGACCTCGCCGTGCTGATGGGGCGCTGACGCAGATGGCCGTGCGCTCGCTCGACGATCTGCTGCGCGCGCCGGACGCCGTGCGCGGCCGGCGCGTGTTCGTGCGCGCCGACCTGAACGTGCCGCTGTCCGACGGCGCGGTGGGCGACGACACGCGTATCCGCGCCACGCTGCCCACGCTGCGCCTGCTGCTCGACGCCGGCGCGCGGGTCGTGGTCGCCTCGCATCTCGGCCGGCCGAAGGGCAAGGTCGATCCCAAGGCGTCGCTGGCGCCGGTGGCGGAGCGGCTCGGCGCCTTGCTCGGGCGACCGGTCGCGTTCGCCAACGACTGCGTCGGCGACGCGGCAGAGTCCGCGGTCGCCCGGCTCGGCGACGGCGAGCTGGTGCTGCTCGAGAACCTCCGCTTCCACGCGGAGGAGGAGAAGAACGAGCCGGCGTTTTCGGCAGCGCTCGCGAAGCTCGCCGACGTCTACGTCAACGATGCGTTCGGAACCGCGCACCGCGCGCACGCGTCGACGGTGGGCATGGTGGCCAGCGTTCCGGACGCCGCGGCCGGCGACCTGCTGCGCAGCGAGCTCGAGCATCTGCGCCGCGTGCTCGACCCCGAGCGGCCGTTCCTGTGCCTGCTCGGCGGTGCCAAGGTCTCGGACAAGCTCAGCGTCCTCGCGGCGATGGCGAAGCGCGCCGATGGGCTCTGCGTCGGCGGCGCCATGGCCTACACGTTCCTGCGTGCACAGGGCCAACCCACCGGCGCCTCGCGGGTCGAGGAGGACCAGGTCGACGAAGCCCGGCGTGTGCTGCAAGCGGCCGAGAGTTCCGGGCACCGGTTGCTGCTGCCGATCGACCACGTGGTCGCCGAGAAGCTCGAAGCCGGCGCGCCGTCGCGCGTGGTGCGGGAGATTCCCGACGGCTGGATGGGGCTCGACATCGGCCCGGAGACGGCCGCTGCCTACGGCGCCGAAGCGAAGCAGGCGTGCACGATCTTCTGGAACGGGCCGATGGGCGTGTTCGAAATCGACGCCTTCGCCCGCGGCACGGAGACCGTCGCACGGGCCATCGCCGAGTCGGACGCCCACTCGGTCGTCGGCGGCGGCGATTCCGTGGCGGCGGTCAACGCCCTGGGCCTCGGCGATCGGATCTCGCACCTTTCGACGGGTGGCGGCGCTTCGCTCGAGTTCGTCGAGGGCCGCGCGCTCCCGGGCGTCGTCGCACTGGAAGAGCACGCGGCCTCCCGCGTCCGCGCCGAACGGGGGACCCGCTGATGCGACGCCGCTTCCTCGCCGCGAACTGGAAGATGCACAAGACCGTCGACGAAGCGGTGGCGTTCGCCAAGGCGTTCGCGCCGCAGATCGCCGGCACCGAGCACGAGGTCGCGATCGCTCCGCCCTTCACGGCGCTGGCGGCGCTCGGCCGCGCGCTCGCGGGCTCGCCGGTCGCACTCGCCGCACAGAACGTGCACGACGAGCCGAAGGGCGCGTTCACCGGCGAGATCGCGCCGAACATGCTCGCAGACGTCGGCTGCCAGTGGGTGATCGTGGGTCACAGCGAGCGGCGCCACCTGTTCGGCGAGAGCGACGCCTTCATCGCCCGCAAGGTGGCCGCCGTGTTCGCAGCGGGGCTGCGGCCGATCGTCTGCGTCGGGGAGACGCTCGACGAACGGGAAGCCAACCGCACCTTCGCCGTGCTCGAAACCCAGCTCGGAGGCTCGCTGGCGAGCGCCCCGAGCGGGCGAGCTGCGGAGCTGGTCGTCGCCTACGAGCCGGTCTGGGCGATCGGCACCGGCCGGACGGCGACCCCGGCGCTGGCCCAGGAAGCCCACGCGATGATCCGCAACTGGCTGCAACGACGCTTCGCCGGCGACGCCGGCGCGATCCGCATCCAATACGGCGGCTCCGTCAAGCCCGACAACGCCGCCGAGTTACTGGCGCAGCCGGACGTCGACGGCGCGCTGGTCGGCGGCGCCAGCCTCGAACCCGAATCGTTCGCCCGCATCGTGCGGGCATAGGAGAGACCCGCGTGACGCTCTTCCTGACCGTTCTCCATGTGATGGTGTGCCTCGTGCTCGTCATCGTCGTGCTGCTGCAGCACGGCAAGGGCGCTGACGTCGGCGCCGTGTTCGGCGGCGGCGGGAGCAACACCGTCTTCGGCAGCCGCGGCGCCGGCAACTTCCTGACGCGGCTCACCACCGGAGCCGCGCTGCTGTTCATGGTCTCGAGCCTGTCGCTCTCGTACATCGCCAATACGGGCCTCACCGGCGGCCTGTTCGAGGAGGACGCACCGCCGGCCGGCGTGCTGACGCCGGCGCCGGCCGAAGGCGCCGACGAATCGGGCGAAGCCGCTCCGGGGGGCTTCGAAGAAGTGGCGCCTCCGGCTGCCGCCGAGCCGAGCGCGCAACCGAGCGCGCAGGCGGCCGACACCAGCCCGGCCGCCGAACCGGAGGCGGCCGCGCCGCCGGAGACTGGCGCGGCCGAAGCGGACTCGCCGACCCCGGCGAATCCGTAGCGCCTCGCGCACGCGCTGGTTATCGTTCGCGTTTCGTTCCGAGCGGCAGTGGCGGAATTGGTAGACGCACCAGCTTGAGGGGCTGGCGGGGGCAACCCCGTGGAGGTTCGAGTCCTCTCTGCCGCACCACCCCCTAGAACCCCGTACCAAAACGGGTTTCTGGTCGGCGCGCGGCGTCTCGAATCGCGCCTTCCGTGGCACGCGGGGGTTCCCCGACCGGCGCTCTCCCCCCACGGCCCCACCGCCGGCGCCCGCGCTCTAGACGGAGACTCAGCGCGAGCAGGGCGCCGCCTACGATCGCGCTGGAGAGCGGGTCGAGAACGGGATCGACGGGCGGCACGCCGGAGATCAGGCAGGCGCCGTTGAGGCCTGCATGGTACGCGACGCAGAACGCCGTGCTGCGGGTCTTCACGTAGACGCCGCCGAGCAGCAGTCCGACCGCGAAGGTCCCGAGAACGTTCCACGGTTCTAGGTGAGGAAGCGCGAACAGGAGACTCGAGAGCACGATCGCGACGGGACTGCCGAACCGCGCACGGAGCGCCGGGAGGAGGCGCTCGCGGTAGAGCAACTCCTCGAAGAGCGGTGCGCAGACGATGACGGCCACCCAGAACAA
>CAYOHN010000056.1:3412-4446 GCA_964403735.1 uncultured Spirochaetales bacterium
CCAGAACAACGGCGAGCCGGCACCCGGTGGCGCCGCGAGACGCATCGGCAAGCTGATCGCGATCCCGATCGAAGCGATTCCCAGGATCCAGGCCGGATAGCTCGCGAAGCCGGCGAGAAACGCCGCAAAGGCGGCGCTCGGCGCCGGTACGTCTTTGTCGCTCGCCGAACGAATCGCCAGCAGCAGCGCTGCGGCCGCGGCGAAGGAGACGAACAGCGCCACGTCGCGACCGAGCCGCGGACCCAGCGGAGCGCCGAGCGCGAGCAGCATCCAGACGAGAAGCATCACGCCCACCGAGCGCGCGAGCGTGTCGTCCCGAGGATTCCCTCGCGCGTTCCTGAGATCGAGAGCGAGCGCGTCCGTCACGAGAAGCGCCTGTCCGCGAGGCGGACTTCCACCAGCATGTCGCTCCCGTCGGCCGCGCGCTGCCCGGGACGTTTCTGCGCGCGCAGAAGCAGCAGCACCGCAACGCCGACCCAGAGTCGGGCGATCCAGCGTGCATCGAACCACGGCGCACCGAGCGGCGGTGCGGCGCGCCACGGATCAATGACGAGGCGGAGCACTCCGAACCCGCCGAGCGCGATCGGAACGCGGAATCGCGGGCTCCCGTGCGCCGTGAGGAGGTGCAGCAAGACGAGCCCGCCGATGTCGAGGAGAGCGGTGGGATGCCGCTCCACCGCGTCCCCTCCGAGACGGATCCCCCACGGCAGCGACGTCGGGGTGCCGTGGCAGCAGCCGGCCGCGAGACAGCCCAGCCGCGCCGTGGCGAGCGCCAGCGGCAGGCTCGCAGCGGCGGAGCGGAAGTAGCGCTGCCGCCTCTGGGAAGCCTCTCCCCAAGGCGCCGCGACGAGGACGCCGAACGGTACGAAGAGCACGCTCCAACCGGTGGGCCGGAACAGCGCCTCCGGCGTCGCAACGATCCGGTCGGCATACAGGAGCGCCCATCCGAAATGCGCGGCCAGCGCGCCGAACACGAGCGCGCACAGGAACTTCGCCTGCCCCTCCAGTTCCTTACGCCGGTACGACACCAGCGC
>CAYOHN010000056.1:4456-10420 GCA_964403735.1 uncultured Spirochaetales bacterium
GAAGCCCGCCGAGAGCGCGAGCATCTGCAGCACAGCGGGCGTCAGCATGCTGCCCGTATCGCGGGCGACGCCGCCTGCGCGCGTTCGAAGCCCCGAACGGCGATCGTCTGCGCGACGTGCAGCACGGACCAGAACAGATAGATCGCCGGCGAGAACAGCGCGTAGCGGAGCGTCGCGAGTGCCTCGCCCGGCAGCAGCACGAGACCGGCACACACGACGAACGCAGGAACGTGGACCCACGCGAGTGTGCGGATTCGCGCACGCCGCACGGCGCGATCCGGAAGTCGGCGAAGGCGATCGCCGAAGAGCAGCAGGAACTGGATCAAGTGGTACAAGGTCAGCGCGCTGAAGAAGTCTCCGAAGCTGACGGGCGAAAGCAGACTCGGCACGAACGAGAGAGTCCCCGTCGCCACGGCGACCGCAGTGCCGAAGGCTCGGTAGCCGCCTCGCGACCTCACGGCGAGCCACGAGCCACCGCCGAGCGCGGCGACCCGCAGCAGCGCCTGGCCGAGTTCGGCCCCGCGCGTCCCTCCGGCCAGCGCTTCCCCTGCCGCTGGCGACAGCAATTGCTGGCCGATCGCCGACAGCAGCGCCGCCCCGGTCATCGCCGCGATGTGATGGTCCCCGAACCGCGGCATCGGCCCGATCCCGCTCGGTCCGGCATACGCACGGCGCAGCGAGAGATCATTCTCGACCACGTGCCAGATCGAGAGCACGAGCATGGGTAGGAACACGGCCAAGGTCACGTGGGTGAGCCAAACGTAGACCGCGAACAAATCGAGGACCGCGAGCCCGGCGGCGGCCCCGATCAGGCGGCGCGAGAACCGCGCCGGAGCCAGATCCGCCATCTGCCGCCGCGCGAACACCGCGGCGCCGATCAGATGCCCATAGCCGAGCGTGATGACGAACAAGTACTGCTGTTCGGCCCTCGCCCACGGATCCTCGACGAGCATCCGCGAGAGTGCGAGAAACACGCAGACACACGCCACCGTCACGGCGCGATCGCGCCAGGGCACGCTTGCCATCCAGGCTCTCCGGGGACCTACCGGGGTCGGCGAACGGGGTCAGCGAGCGGGGGCTTCCTCGCGTGCTGGTCGCGGCCGATCGCTGCGCTCGCCTCGCAGGAGCGCGAGATGCGAAAACAGGGAGCCCGACGCGACCAGCATCCAGCCGAGACCCAGGAAGAACCCGCCCTGGAACCAATGCACGGCAGGCCACAACTGAGGGATCCAGATCCCGCTCACCACGAACCAAGCCGAGATCCCGATCACGATCCAGCCCAACTGTCGGATCCTCCGTGCATTGCGCCGGGTTGCGCCGAACAAGGGAGCCAGTCGATGCGGCTCGTGCTCTCGGATCCACTCGATCGCCGAGGGGTCGAACTGGAAATCCTCCTCTACCCGATCGAAGAAACGATCGTAGACGCGCCAGAAGAGTCTTCGAACCATCGCCGTGCCCTCCTTGTCAGGCGTTTCTCGTGACGCACCGGGCGAACCGCGCGCGCCGGCACACGATCGACGCTACCGCGAGGTTGGCGAGAAGCAGCAAGCCGAACGAGCCCTTCGGTACACGACCCTCTGCCAGGGAAATCGGCGCGCAGCCAGCGCCACCGCCACCGCCTCCGCCCAAACCCCTCGTGGGACCTCCGAGGTTTGCGAGCGCTTGGATCTCGCTCAGATTTCCTCCCTGACCGCCGCCTCCCGAACACGGCTCCGCACCGCATGTGAATCCGACATGCTGGTTGAAGGAGAGCGGTGCGAAGATGCCGAACCCGCTGGTATCGCCGGGACTGATCGAACCGCCGCCTCCGCTTTGGAGTAGCAGACCTCCGATCGAATCGAGACCTTCTCCCAGGACTACCAAGTTCACTCCAATGCCGATCAGCGCGGCCGCCGTCACGACGCCTGCGGCAGGAACAAAAACCGCGCCAAGACCAATGCCGAGAGTCACCCCCCCAATGATCGACAAGGTATTCCCCGCCGCCTGCATCATCGCCCCCGCCGTCTGGTCGTTCGTGACCGCTTGCAGACCGCTCGGATCCCAGAACTGGAGCGGATTGCCGAGCGTGTAGGCGTACTGATTGATGAGCTGATAGATGGGGTCGGGAGCGAGGAAACGCGCCGCGGCGGGGTCGTACAAGCGGTGACCGATCAGCACCAGGTCACCGACGGCCTGCCCCCGGGCGAAGCTCCTGTTGTCTGTGTCGCTTCCGTAGACCGCCTCGACGGCATAGGCCGAGTACTCATAGTGTTGAACGACCTCGCCGGTCGCGTCGGTCACGAGCTTCACGTTCCCGCGGTAGTCGAAGTGTCGGTAGCGCGTCCCGCTGGCCGTGAGATCGATCCGCACTTCGCCGAGATCGATCGCCGTCGGCTGCCCCGTCGCATCGGCTTCGACGAGCCCTCCGAAGCGGCGGGTCGTGTGGACGCCTTCGATGGTGCTCGTCACAGGCCGTCCCACCCCGTCCCACTCGAAGGTGGCATCTCCGTACGACGCGACGCGACCCGCGCCATCCCAGGTCATCGGCTCGCCCCCGCGCGACGTGGCGAACCCCGCCGAGTCGTACTCGTAGTGCATCGTTTCGCTGCCGTGATCGAGCGCGATCGCCTGCAACCGGTTTTCCTCTTCATTGTAGGTCAAGTCGCCTGCAGGACCCACTCGCAGATTGCTGAGCACATCATAAACGTAGGGCCTGCCGGCGGTGTTCACCGCTTCCTCCAAGCCCACGCGCTTCCCCGCCCTCGAGTTGCTGTCGCTGGGCATCAGATAATGGAATTCGGAGGTCGTCATCGGTAGTGCGCCTTCGCTCGTCGTTCGAGAGGAGACACACTGACTCGCGAACGGGATGCACTCTGGATCCGAAGCCTTGACGACTGTGCTCTCGGCGGTCAGGGACCCCGCCGTCATCAGTGCGCCGGCGAGGCTGCCGAGGTCTGCATCGAACGTGAAGTCACGGACGAGGCCGTTCCCGTATTCGGTTCTGCTCAATCGACCCGAAGACCAGGACCGCTCGATCACCGGAACGCCATTGTCATAGACAGCGCTCTCGCGTCCTGCGTCATCGTAGGAGATTCCAATGGTACGCAGCATCGAACCATCGCCACGCTCGAGAGTCACGCCGGTCTGCCGGGAACGGAGATCCCAGGAGAGCGTCGCCCGATCGCCGTTCCCATACACGACCGCGTCGATCCGCCCGGCTCCATCGTACGAGTAGACCTCCGTCCCACTCCGGCTGTCGAAGTGCCGCTCGACAACTCCGTTCTGCCATACGAACGCCGACACGTTCTCGGTCACGGATTCGTTTCGGATGACGTGGCTCGTCACCCGACCCAGCGAATCGTAGGTCCAGCGTTGACCCATCCCATTCGGGAGGTCGACTGCCGTCGTCCGTCCGGCGGCGTCGTAGTCGAAGGTCGTATCGTGCCAGACTCCATCTGCGCGCTGTCTTCTGCGAACGAGCCGACCGAGTTCGTCGTACACGAACCGATCATCGCCTCCCCCGGGACGCACCACGAGGAGCGGCTGCCGGTCGCTTCGAAACACAGTCACCACCGTCTCGTTCGTGGTCGACAATCCTGTCACGAGATCGGTCAACGCGATGGCCTTGACGTTGCGGTCCTCATCGAAGTCGCGAGACACGATGCCGCCGCGGCCGGGACCGGAATCACTTTCCAGGTCGGGACCCTCGATCATGTTTCCCACCACGTCGAATACGAAGTTCTGCGAGCGGCCGGCACGGCTGACGGACGTGGCGTGGCCGTGCGCTCCGTAGCCCGAGAGTGAAGCCGAGATCCCCGCCGGGTCGGTGAACGCTGTCACCATCTGGTCGGTGCCGTACTCGAGTGAGAGGGTGTCTCCAGCGCCGTTCGCGATCGAGATCAGTCGCCCGGCGCCGTCGTAGCTGCGCTCCTCGAGCGTCCCCAGGGAATCGCTCCTGCGCAGGAGCGGACGCCTGCCAGGAAAGGCTCGATCGACGCCATCGGACTGGTAGGTGTACCTCGTGATGTTCCTGTTCGGCTCCATCTGGAACGCCACGTCGTCGTTCGCATACGCCCAATAGGTCGTCGTTCCGCTCGGCGTCGTGCGCGCGGTGATCCGCCGCTCGCTCCACGTGAAGGTCGTCGTCTCGGCGAGCTGGACGTCCTCGACGGCGAGAAGCTGATGATTTCCGTCGTAGCCGTAGACCCTCTCGGCTCCGAGCGGATCGGTCGCAATCGTGCGATAGGGGGTCGAACCGTTCTGCGTCCGGTACTCGAAAAATCGCATCGGATTCCCCGCCCCGATCTGTGTGGACCGTAGCAGCCGGCGGGCGCCATCGTACGCGTACTCGACACGCTCGCCTTCGGAGTTGGTGATCGCCGTCAGATCGCCACCATCGTACTCGTAGCGGTAGCCAGGCCGGTCGGAGGCGCTGTCGAGCCCGTCGCGGGCAGTCGCCAGCTGTCCGGCCGCGTCGTATGTGAAGAGTGCGCGGCGACCGGCCCGGTCGATGATCTCACGCACGCGTCCCGCGGCGTCATAGTCGATGGTGAACACCGGGTGGCATTCGACCGTCTCGCCGATGCACTGCTCGATCGCCGTGGTGTGCAGGGCTCCATCCCCTTGCAGGCTCTGCGTGAACCGGAGGCTCGGATTCTCTGAGCTCGTCCATCGGATGCTGAGCGGCCGCCCCGCGGTCGTGAAGGTGTACTCGAGTCCACCCTTGGTCTTGAGCCGGTTGGGACCCGATTGGCCGGCCTGGCTCACCTTTACCCAGATCGAGCCGGCAATCGCCGTCCCCGGTGCCAGCGCACCGATCGAATGCGTGGCTCCGGTGCCGTCGACGAACGAGCCGTTTGCGAAGGAGATGTCGTCGAAGTTCCAGGTCCAACGCCGGCTCGCCGAGTTCCAGATGGCTCCCACCGAGAACGGACCGAGCTGCGTATCGAGCTCGAGATCCGTGCGCGACACCAGCAGGTTTCCACCCGCGACGTCCAGCCGGGCCGGGCCGGGCAACGCCATGGTCGCGATCGCCCGGTACTCCGGCAGACCCGCTCGCGGCGCCAGCGGAGCCCTCTCGCACGCGATCAGGCCAACGACGATGGCAGTCGCGACCAGCGACGAGACGGCAGCGAACCACCCCCGTCGATATCGACGCAGAACCCGGACTGTGCTTCGGAGTGTATGGCGCGGCATCTAACCTCTCCACCGAGAGCCCCCACGCGCGATTACACACCCGAATGTCTCTGATCGCTTCTTAGGAATCTCCAAAGAATTGCCATGTCGATGCCGTTCTCATGCGGCGATCGGAGACCGATCGTCCACGCCGGCGGCTTCTTGCCGACCCGCGCGGTGAGGACTGCGTTCTCGAACGGGGCTCAGACTGCCGTCCAGCCCCCATCGACGAGCAGCGTCTGCCCCGTGACGTAGCTGGCGGCGTCCGACGCGAGGAACAGCGCAGGACCGACGAGTTCGTCGAGTCGCCCGGGCCGCCCCATCGGCGTTCTTGCGCGCAGCGAAACGTGCCGACGAGATTCACGTCGAGAATCGTCGTGAAGCCATCGACTGACTCGTGCTCAGCGGGTACCACGTTCCCGATCCCTGCATTGTTCACCAGGACGTCGACGAGCCCGATCTGTGCCGTCACGTCTCGCGCCAACTGCTCCACCTGCTCGGTGCTGGAGACGTCGCAGCCGAACGCCCACACCTCGGAGCCGGCCGCGCGCAGCCGCGCGGCCAATGCCTCGAGCCGATCCTCGCGGCGCGCCGCGAGCGCCACCCGCGCGCCGGCCGCCGCGAGCCCTTCCGCCAACGCGACGCCGATCCCGGACGAGGCGCCGGTGACGACTGCGACCTTGCCGTCGAGCCGGAACGCGCGACTCGGATCCGCGAGCCGCTCCGGTCCGCTCACGACGGGGGCGTCCCCAGCCGCCGGTACGTCGCGTCGTAGTAGAGCAGCGGAGCCCGCGCGTCGTCCCATTCCGC
>CAYOHN010000056.1:10430-15733 GCA_964403735.1 uncultured Spirochaetales bacterium
GGCGTCCGAGCAGGACTCCTCCGTGGCGCGCGCTGCGCTCGAGTCCGCCGCCGGCGTCGTGCGTCGCCACGCTCCGGCAGTCGAGAACCGCGAGCGTGTCCGGAAGCCACGGCGAGCCCGTCGGCCCGCGCCGGCACTCGAGACCGTCGAAACGCAGCGCCTCGTTCCCCGAGAGCGCGAAGCGTGCGGACAGGTCGTGCTGATCGTCGGCCAACAGGTTGATGGCAAACACGCCGGCTTGCTCGAGGATCGGAAGCGTCAGCGCCCGTTTGTCTGCGCAGACGAGGACCAACGGGGGGTCGAGCGACACGCTGGTGAACGACGTCGCGGTCATGCCGGCCACGCGATCCCCCGCGCACGTCGTCACGATGGCGACACCACTGGCCCAGCGACGGAGCACCGTCTTGAAGAGCTGGCGCTCGACCGCCAAGAGGACCTCCGATGGTTTTCGCGCGCGAGGCTAGACGCCGAGGACGGAGCGCGCCGCCCGATCCCGGACCGGGCGGCGCGACGGAGTCCGACCTGCGACGGCGGTGCCTACGCGGCCTTCTCCATCGCCTCGGTGTAGTGCCCGTGGCGCGCAGCGCCGTTCATCTTGGCGCGGTGGTAGAGCGCCTGTTGCCCGGCACCGAGCTGCTCGGGCTTGCCGCCCCAGGCCTTCAGCGCCGGCGCTTGCAGCGCGCGTCCGTACGAGAAGCTGAGTTCCCACGGGAAGCCGCCGATCTGGTTCATTGCATTCAGGTGCGCAGTGGCGGCCTCGTCGCTCTGCCCACCGGAGAGGAACACGATGCCCGGCACCGCAGCCGGGACCACGCGCCGGAAACAGCGAATCGTCTCTTCCGCCACCTGCTGCACGCTGGCCTGCTGCGGGCACGAATAGCCGGACAACACCATGTTCGGCTTGAGCAGGATCTGCTCGAGCGGGACGCGCTGTGCGAACAGCGCGCTGAAAACACAGTGCAGCGTGCGCTCGGTCACGGCGAACGAACGCTCGATGGTGTGGGTTCCGTCCATCAAGATCTCGGGTTCGACGATCGGTACGAGTCCTTCGTCGACACACAGCGCCGCATAGCGAGCCAGCGCATCCGCGTTGGTCTGCAGGCACGCGTCCGACGGCTTGGCGTCGGCGATCTCGATCACGGCGCGCCACTTGGCGAAGCGCGCGCCGAGGCCGCGGTACTCGACGAGTCGCGCGCGCAACCCATCGAGCCCCTCGGTGATCTTTTCGTCGTCACTGAAGGGCAGCTTCTGGACGCCCTTGTCGACCTTGATTCCAGGGATGATTCCCTTCTTCTCGAGCACGTGGGGCAGCGGCGTCCCGTCGGAGCCCTGCTGGCGGATCGTCTCGTCGAACAGGATCACGCCGCTGATGAACTCCTCACACCCCTGCGTGGTGAAGAGCATCTCGCGATAGCTGCGGCGGTTGTCCTCGGTGGACTCGACGTGAATCGAGTCGAAGCGCTTCTTGATCGTCCCCGAACTCTCATCCGCGGCCAGGATGCCCTTGCCGGTGGCGACGAGCGCGCGGGCAGTCGCTTCGAGTTCGTGACCGGAATGATGACTCATGAGAACTCGCTCCTTCGAGTACGCCCGGAGAGGCGTCGACTACAAATGGCATCGGCCGCCGGCGCGGCCGCGCTGCCGTCGGGACGATACCGGTGGAGACTATCGATCCAACTCGAGAATCGACACCCCCAAGCACCGTGCCGAATGGAGCCGTGCCGAATGGACTCCGAGCCGGCATCCGAGAAAGGTCGGCAAGGCGACGGTGGCGAGGCCCACGGCCTCACCCCCGTCGCTCGGATCGAACGATCCCGGCAGACGCGACCGCCTGCTTACGGCTCCATCGTGCAGCGAAACTGCTCCATGAGATCCTCATCCAGCTTGCCTGTTTCCTCGTCGATCGCGTTCGGCGATTCCGCGCGGCTCGCGAACTTGCCGCCCTTGTTCTCGGGATCGGGCTTGTAATACACGTACACGGGTCGGTTGGTCTCGAGATCCTCGAGCTTGGCGCCGCGGCCTTCCTTCTTGACCGCCGTCGCGGTCCGATCGAGCACAGTGCCCGGCTTGATTCGGAACTCGTGCTCCTTCCTCGACTGCCGATCCTTCACGACCATCTTGCCGCCCGCGACGTCCAGGCTGATCAGGCAGCCTTCCATCTTCTTGCTCTTCGTCGCCTGCGCGCTCGCATCGCTGGCGAAGAAGCCGAACGCGGCCAGGGCGAGGGCCACGAAGAGAACCGGCCGGCGAACATTCCTCATCAAATCTTCCTCCGTAGAGACGTCCGTAGGGGCGTCTCCGCTCACAGCCTGCGAATCGATCCCGATGACCGATCGGCGGCATGCGTCATCACTCTGCGACCGGCCCTCCCCGCGGGCTCCCCGGCCGGCACCCGCGATCCTACACGCTCTCCGACGCCGGCGGAACCGGAAGATTCGCCGCCCCTCCGCGCCGACTCGATCCAGATGGCGACGAGATCCATGACGTTGGTCCCTGTCGCACCCGTGCGGAAGAGGCCCCCCTCCGCGGCCAGGTACGCGTAGGAGTCGTTGCCGGCGAGGGCGGCGGCGGCATCGAGACCTCGGACGCGCCCTCGGGAGAGCGTGCCGCCGTCGACGCAGGCACCGGCCGCATCGGTGGGTCCATCGCTGCCGTCGGTCCCGGCCGCCAGCAGCGCGACTCCCGGTTCGCCGTCGAGGACGCTGGCGGCGGCGAGCGCCAGCTCCTGGCTGCGGCCGCCGCGACCCGCCCCGCGCACGGTGACCGTGGTTTCGCCGCCGGCGAGCAGCACCCGCGGACCCTGCGGCCGCAGCGCGAGCGCGAGCGCCGCGAGCCTCCGACCCACGTCTCGGGCCTCCCCGCGCAGCGCGGCACTCAGCATCACCGGGTGCAGCCCTCGCCGCGATGCCTCGGCGGCGGCCGCCGCGAGCGCGGTCGCATTGGACGCGAGGATCGTCGTCCGTACGCGGTCGAATCCGGGGTCGCCCGGCTTCGGCGATTCCGGACCCGCGCCGGCCGCTCCGGCCTCCAGAGCCGCGAGCACCCGCGGAGGCATCTGGTCGCGCAATCCGCGGCGCTCGATCACTGCGAGCGCGTCGCCATGGCGGCTCGCGTCCGGCACGCACGGACCCGAGCCGATCACGTCGAGCCGATCTCCGGGGACATCGGATACGACCAACACTTCGATGTGACCGGCCCCGGCCGCTCGCGCCAGGCGGCCGCCGGCGACCTCGGCGAGGTGCTTCCGGACGACGTTCACCTCGTCGATCGCGGCGCCCGACGCCAGCAGGACGCGCGTCGCGGCGACGAGATCGCGCTGCTCGAGACCCGGCAACGGACAGGCGAGCAGCGCCGAAGCGCCGCCGGAGAGCAGGACCATCAGCGCGTCGTCGGGACGCGTCGCCGTCGCCAACGCGAGCAGTTCATGTGCCGCGGCCTCGCTGCGCTCGTCGGGGATCGGGTGCCCCGTCTCTCGCACGGTCCATCGCACCGATGGCAATCTGGCTGCAGCCCCCGGCGACGGAGCGTGTCCGTCCTTGGTGACGACGAGACCGCGGGCGATGCGCGCGCCGGCCACCGCCTCGAGCCCCGCCGCCATCGCCGCGGCGGCCTTGCCGATCGCCGCGACGACGAGACGCGCCGATCCCGGCAGCGGATGGCCGGCGACCGCGAGTCGATCTTCGCGGATCGAGACGGCTGCATGCACGAGCCGCTCGCCCTCGACGGCGTGCAGCGCCGCGCGGAACAGGGCTTCGAGAGTCTCGCGCGAGGACGCCGGCGGCGTGACGCCGGCTGCCGGCGGACCGGCCGCGTCCCGGTTCACGGCGCCGCTGCGCCGGGCGGGGCGTCGAAGCCTGCAGGCGCCGGCGCGTCGGAGCGCGTACCGGGAAGCGGGAGTAGACGGATCTCGATGCGGCGGTTCTCGGCGCGACCTGCTGGCGTGTCGTTCGACACGATCGGCTGGTGCTCACCGAGCGACACCGCGGCGAGCCTCGTCGGCTCGATGCCGTACGCTTCGAGCGCGCGCACCACACGCGTGGCGCGGATCGCCGCCAGCTCCCAGTTGGTGGGGAATCTCTGCGCGAGAGTGCCGCGAATCGCCGCGCCATCGGTGTGGCCCTGCACGAGGATCTGGTATGGCGCGTCGCTGAGTTCGCCGGCGAGCTTCTCGAGCACCCGCTCGCCTTCGTCCGTGAGATCCGCGGAGCCCGATGCGAACAACGTCTCTGCGGGGAGACGGGTCCGAAAGCCCTCGCGCAAGCGATCGATCTGGATGCGTGCCGCAGCGAGGTCGGCCTCGAGGTCGCGCACGAGCCCTTCGTAGGTCGGATGAATCTCGTCGTACTTGCGGGCCTTCGGCGCCACCTCCCGCTCGAGAGCCGCGAGGCGACGCTGGGCCTCCTCGAGCGCGGCGACCTGCTCATTGCTCTCGGCGTACAACCGCTCGCGCTCGGCCGTCGCGCTCTGGCGCTCGAGCTCGAGCTGCCGTTCGAGATCGCCAACCCTCTGCTCGTGGCGCGCGCTGCTCACGCAGCCCGTGGACCACGACGCCCCGGCCACGAGGGCCGCGAGCGAAATCACGAGCGTGCGCCGTCCATTCATGTGCCGGGGGCGGCGAGAGTCTCGGCCAACGCTTCGTCGATGGTTTCGACGTAGACCAGCTCCAGGCCCTCGAGCAGGGGCTTCGCAACTTCCTCGACATCGCGCCGGTTGCGCGCCGGCAGGACCACACGCCGGATCCCTGCCCGCTTGGCGGCGAGCACCTTCTCCTTGATCCCGCCCACCGGTAGCACCTTGCCCCGCAGCGTGATCTCGCCGGTCATCGCCACATCGTGACGGACGATACGCCCGGTCAGCAGCGACGCGAGCGAGGTCACCATCGCGACGCCCGCCGACGGGCCGTCCTTGGGCACCGCGCCGGCCGGCACGTGCACGTGGATGTCCGATGTCTCGAAGCACTCCGGCTCGATGCCGAGCGGCCCCGATTGCGTGCGCAACCACGAACGCGCCGCTTCGACGGACTCGCGCATCACGTCTCCGAGCGACCCGGTGAGCTTCAGTTTGCCCTGCCCCGGCATCCGGCTCGATTCGATGAACAGGATGTCGCCGCCTGCCGGCGTCCACGCGAGGCCGACGGCAACGCCCGCGCGGCCGGCGCGTTCCGCCAGCTCCGGCTCGAAGCGAACCGGCCCGAGCAACTCCGAGACATCCGCGGGATCGATCCGCATCGTCCCCTGGTCTCCGTCCTCGGCCACGCGCCGCGCGAGCTTGCGGCACAGCGACGCGATCTCGCGCTCGAGGTT
>CAYOHN010000057.1:0-11583 GCA_964403735.1 uncultured Spirochaetales bacterium
GGGCGAGCTGGTCGAGCGACTGGGCGAGAGCGTCGTGCGCGCCATCCAGAAGGCGAGCCCGTTGCCGCCGCTGCCTGAGCCCGGCGACTGGCCGTTCGAGTTCACACCTCCTGGGAGGCCAGGCTGATGTCCGCGCGCTCGCTGTCTCGGGTGGTTACCGTCCTCGGGGGGGTCGCGTTTGCGGCGGCCGCGGCGGCCCAGGATCGTCCGGCCGTCATCGTCACCGATCCGACGGCGGGCTCGTACCGGGCAGCCGTTCAGGAATTCGCTGCCGGCGCAGGCGGTCTCGACACGCTTCGGTTTCGCCAGGAGCTGTCCGATGCGCTCGACTTCTCCGGCGTATTCCGCAGCATCGACCTCGCGGCGTTCCTGGCGCCGCGCCGAACGAGCTCGCTCAGCGGGTCGATCTCCTGCCCGGACTGGAGTCCCATCGGTGCCGACGCGGTCGTCGAGGGCGTGATCTCCGGAGGGTCGACGCTCGCGATCGACTTCCGGATCTGGGACGTCGCGCGCTGCGCGCCGCTGCGGCACAAGCGCTACACCGGCGGGCGGACCGACAGCCGGCGGATCGCGCGCCGCATCGCCGACGATGTCGTCGAGGTGTTCACCGGCCGGCGCGGCGTCGCGAGCACCGAGATCGCGTACGTCTCGACGCGCAGCGGCGCCGCCGAGATCTGGGTGATGGACGCCGACGGCGGCAACGCCCGGCAGGCCACTCGCAACCGATCGATCAACGGGTTTCCGTCGTGGTCGCCGGATGGCAGCGCCATTCTGTACATGTCGTATCTCTTCAACCGCTCACCGCATCTGTTTCGCCTCGTGCGGGGCGGCGGCGGGAAGGCCGGTCGGCTGCTGGAGAGCCTCGATGCGAAGACGGCGGTCTACCGCGGGGTCTACGATCCGAGCGGCCAGCGCATGGCGGTGGTGGTGAGCATGGACGGCGCGCCCGAAATCTACGTCGTCGATGCGGACGGGAGGAATCCGCGCCGACTCACGCGGCACAAGGCGATCGACGTCTCGCCGACGTGGTCGCCCGACGGCAAGCGCATCGCGTTCGTCTCGGACCGCACCGGGAACCCCAACCTCTACGTGATGAACGACGACGGCAGCGACCTGCGCCGCCTCACGTTCGGCGGCGGCTACCATACGTCGCCGGCCTGGTCGCCGGACGGGCGCTGGATCGCCTATGAAACACGCGTCGGTGGCGGGCACTTCGACATCTGGCGCATCGATCCCGAAGGGCAGGGCAACGCCCCGGTGGTGCAGCACCCGCGCAGTGACGAGAGTCCCACCTGGGCGCCGGACAGTCGCAAGCTCGCGTTCCAATCGCGGCGGACCGGCCGCAACGAAATCTTCGCCGTCGACCTGGACGGCAGCGATCCGAGACAAGTGACCGCGGGCGGTGGCGACAACACCGCTCCGCACTGGGGACCCTATCCCCCGTGACGAGGAGGATGAAAATGCACGCGCCCAACGCGAAGATTCGATCGAGGGGCGGTTTCCGCCGGGCATCGTCGTCGGCGATCTCGTTGGCCGCGGTCGCGGTGCTACTCAGCGGCTGCGTCACGGTCGCCGAGCACCGCAAGCTCGAGCGCGAGGTGCGGTCGCTGTCTCGAGGCGGCAGCGGAGAACGGGTCGCCGATCTCGCCGCGCAGCTCGCCGAGATCGAGCGCCGGCTGGGTGTCATCGAGGGTCGGCTGGGCGACGTGCAGCACGACAGCGAGCGCGCGCTCGAGGAGGCCCGCCGGGCACGTGCCGAAGCGGCGGGCGGAACCCCGGTTCCCGGGGATCCGACGCTGCTGCCGCCGGCCGATCGGAGCGATCTCGCGCCCGAGGCCTCGAATGACAGCGCCGTGCCTCCGCCGGCGGATCCGGTCGCTCGCGACGAGCTGCCGGTGGCCGGCGCCAGCGCCCAGGAGGTCGCCGAGTACCGCGCCGCGCACGCGGCGTGGCGCAGCGGGGACCTGAATGGCTGCATTGACCAATTCAAGCGCTTCCTGCAAACTCACTCGGCTTCGCCGTACGCCGACGACGCAGCCTACTGGATGGCGGAGTGTCACTTCAAACAGGGCGACTACAAGTCGGCCATCCTCCGCTTCGACGACGTCGTCACACGCTATCCGGAAGGGGACAAGTCGGGCGACGCGCTCTATCGGCAGGGGGAGGCGCTGCTCGAGCTGGGGCCCAGCTACGCGAAAGCGGCGAGCAAGGCCTTCGAGCGCGTGATCGAGGAGTATCCGGACTCGCCGCGGGCCAGCGAAGCGAAGCGTCAGCTCGAGCTGCTGGGCGCGGGCTGAGTCGGATCGGAACGAACGGTCGAGCGAGAATACGATCGAGCGAGAAAACGGTCGGAAACACGGCTCGAGCCGGAGGCTCGAGCCGCAGGGACGGGAGAGGCCGGGTGCGGAAGCGCGACCTCGAGAAGTTCAAGAAGATCCTGATCGAACAGCGCGAGCAGCTCGCCGGCAACGCGAAGCGCGCGCTGAACGGAGACATTCACCTCGATCCCGACGACTTCCCGGACGAGATGGACTCCGCGTCGTCCGAGATCAATCTCTCGTTCACCGGGCGCCTGCGCGAGCGGGAACGGCACCTGATCGGCAAGATCGACCAGGCGCTCGCGAAGATCGAGACCAAAGAGTACGGGCTGTGCGAGAACTGCGGCGAAGAGGTCGGGCTCAAGCGTCTCGAAGCGCGCCCGGTCGCCGAGTTGTGCATCGACTGCAAGTCCGAACAGGAGCGCCTCGAGCGGCGCATGAGCTAAGCCCGGTCGTGGGTTCGGCAGGCGCCGATGCGGCGCTCGTACTCGGCGTCGAGAGTTCCTGCGACGAGATGGCCGCCGCGGTGCTGCGTGGCCGCACCGTGCTCGCGAGCGTCGTGCATGGGCAGGCCGACGTGCACGCGCCGTATGGCGGCGTGGTGCCGGAGCTGGCATCGCGCGATCACGCGCGCTGGATCTCGCAGGTGGTCGAGGCTGCGCTCCACGAGGCGGCACTTTCGCCGCGCGACCTCGATGCGGTGGCCGTGACGGCGGGACCGGGACTCGTCGGCTCGCTGCTCGTCGGTCTGTGCTTCGCGAAGGCCTTCGCGGCTCGCTTCGAGCTGCCGCTCGTCGGCGTCCACCACGTCGCGGGTCACCTGGCGTCGGCGGAGATCGCGGACCCCGCGTTGGCGCCTCCGTACCTTGGCCTGGTGGTCTCGGGGGGACACACGGCGCTGTATCGGATCGATGCGGAGGGAGCGCCCGTGTTGCTCGGCGAGACGCGGGACGACGCGGCCGGCGAGGCCTTCGACAAGGTCGGCAAACTGCTCGGGCTGCCGTACCCGGGCGGGCCGGCGGTGGCGCGTCTTGCGGAGACGGGAAACGAGACCGCCGTCGATCTCCCGCGTCCGATGCTCGCCGGGCCAGGCCTCGACTTCTCGTATAGCGGCCTCAAGACGGCCGTGGCGATCGAGGTGGAGCGGCGCGAGGCATTCGCAGGCGGACTGTCTGCGCGCGATCGCGCCGACGTCGCCGCGTCCTTCCAGGCGGCGGCAACCGACGCGCTCGTCGCGAAGGCGCGCCGCGCGCTGGCGCAGGAAGGGCTCGCGTGTCTCGCCGTCGTCGGCGGCGTCGCGGCCAACCAGCGGCTGCGCGAGCAACTCGCGACCGCCGGCCGCCGCGATGGCTTCCGCGTCGTGTTCCCGCCGCTGGCGCTGTGCACGGACAACGCAGCGATGATCGCGGCGGCTGGCGCGCGCCGGCTGGCCCGCGGCGAGCGCGACGACGCCGCGCTGGGCGCGTTCGCGCGAGCTCCCGTCTCGACGTGACGCTGCGAGCCGACGTGCGCGCGTTGCTCGCGCGCCGCGGGCTCGCCGCGCACCGCGACCGCGGGCAGAACTTCCTCGTCGACACGGCCGTCGCCGAAGCGATTGCCGACGCGGCCGGGCTCGCGCCGGGTGACGCGGTGATCGAGATCGGCCCGGGACTCGGCAGCCTCACGCGCGCGCTGGCGGCGCGCGCGGCAAGCGTCGTGACGATCGAGATCGATGCCGGCCTCGTGCGCGCGCTGGCCGAGGAGGGAGAGCTGCCGACGCACGTGGAGCTGGTGCACGCGGACGCGTTGGCGGTCGATCTGGCCGCGCTCGCGCGGCGGCTCGGCCCGGGTGTGCGAGTCGTCGCGAATCTGCCGTACTCGGTCTCGACGCCCATCCTGCGCCGGCTGCTCGATCTGCGCGGGCTACTGGCCGGTTGGCTGGTGCTGGTGCAGCGCGAAGTGGCGCTGCGCACGATGGCCCGGCCCGGCGAGCCGGACTACGGATCGCTTGCGGTGCTGCACGCGCTGTGTGTCCGCCTGGAGCGGGTCCGCGACGTCCCGCCGCACTGCTTTCATCCGGTGCCGAAGGTCACCTCGACGCTGCTCCGGGCCACTCCCCTCGAAGGCGGGCCATTCGATGGCGTCGGCGGCGCGGAGGAGCTGATCTGGGTGGAGCGCATCGTGCGCGCCGCCTTCGGAAACCGGCGCAAGACGCTGGTCAACGCGTTGCGGGCGGGTCTCGATCCCGCCCCGTCGCTGGAGGGGCTCGATGCGGTCCTGGCTCGGTTCGCGATCGACCGCAAGAGCCGCGCCGAAGCGCTCGCCCCGGACACCCTCCTCGCGCTTGCCCGCGCGCTCGGCGGAGACGGCACGCCAGACGCATGAGCCGCGGCTCGACTTCGCGGTCCCGCTGCCCGTGACCGTCGAGGATCGGAGCGGCGGGAGCCGTCGCGAGTACGCGTTGAATCTGTCCCCGAGTGGGCTCGGCCTGCACCTGCGCCGGCCGCTGCCTGCGGGCGAACGGCTTCGGGTCGGATTCGCGCTGCCGGACGGCAATGGCTGCATCGACGCCCGGGCTCGGGTCGTCTGGTGCGAGGTGCCGCCACGGACGGCGCGAGCGCGTTTCTACGAAGTCGGCGTGCGCTTCGAGGTCCTCGTCGACGCGGAGCGCCGGACCCTCCTGCGCTTCCTGGGAGTCTCGGTGGGCCCCGGTTGACACACCCGAATCGCCGTCCCATGATCCCCGGGGTCGAGCGGAACCGCAGCACGCGGTCCGCATCGGAACTGGACTCCAGCGACTCCTCGACCGATCGACCGACTGACCCGAGACTGCGGAAAGCCGACGTAGAAAGCCGACGTAGAAAGCCGACGTAGAAACCCTGGTTGGTACCAACGCTCGGATCCGCACACCGCGGACCGAGACAGAGGTTCAGGCCATGTCATCCTCCCCGCCTCCTCGCCCCGCGACCCACGTCGCCCCCTCTTGCCGAGAGCATCGCGTCACCACGCGCTCGCTGGCCGCGCGCAAACGCCGTGGCGAGAAGATCGCGATGCTCACCGCGTACGAGTGCGCGTTTGCGCGCATCTTCGACGGCGCCGGCATCGACCTGCTGCTGGTCGGAGACAGTCTCGGCAACGTCGTGCAGGGCCACGACACCACGTTGCCGGTGACACTCGACGAGGTCGTATACCACACGCGGCTCGTCGCGCGCGCCTGTCAGCGGGCGATGGTGATCGGCGACATGCCGTTCGGCTCGTACCAGGTGTCGTCCGAGGACGCCGTGCGCAGCGCGATCCGGCTCGTCAAGGAGGGTGGCGCGCAGGCGGTGAAGCTCGAAGGCGGCGTCGTGGCCGCCGAGGCGATCGCGCGGATCGCACGCGCGGATATCCCGGTGATGGGGCACGTCGGTCTGACGCCGCAATCGATCCACCGGATGGGCGGCTTCCGCGTGCAGGGCCGCACCGAGGCCGAGCGTGCGCGCGTGCTCGCGGATGCGCAGGCCGTCGAAGACGCGGGCGCGTTCGCCGTCGTGCTCGAAGGCATGCCGGTGGATCTCGCGGCCGACGTGACGCGCAAGCTGTCGATTCCGACGATCGGGATCGGCGCCGGGCCCGGCTGCGACGGCCAGGTGCTCGTGATGCACGACCTGCTCGGCCTCAGCGAATGGACGCCGAGCTTCGTCCGTCGCTACGCCGATCTCGGCGCGCAGGCCGCAAAGGCGGCGCGTGCATTCGGCGAAGACGTCGCCGGCGGGAAGTTTCCCGCCGAGGAACAGTGCTACAAGGCGCGCTGATGGAGTGGCTGCGCACCGTTCAGGAGCTGCGCGCCTTCTCGGACGCGCAACGCCGAGCCGGCCGGCGCCTGGCGCTGGTGCCGACGATGGGGGCGCTGCACGCGGGCCACCTGTCGCTCGTGGCCGAGGCGCGTCGGCGGGCCGATACCGTCGTCGTCTCGATCTTCGTGAACCCGACGCAGTTCGCGCCGCACGAGGACTTCGCGGCCTACCCGCGTACGCTCGAGAGCGACCTCGAGCAGTGTCACGCCGTCGGGGTCGACGCGGTCTTCGCGCCGGCACCGAGCGAGCTCTATCCCGATGGCGCGCAGACCCTCGTCGAGGTCGCGGAGCTGGCGAAACCGCTGTGCGGCGCGTTGCGGCCGCACTTCTTCCGCGGCGTCGCCACCGTCGTCACCAAGCTGCTGATCGCGGCGCGGCCGCACGTCGCCGTCTTCGGCGCCAAGGATTTCCAGCAGCTCCAGGTGGTACGGCGACTCGCGCGCGATCTGCTGCTCGACGTCGAGATCGTCGGCGCCCCGATCCTCCGCGATGCCGATGGCCTCGCGTTGTCGAGCCGCAACGTCTACCTCGATCCGCCGATGCGTCGGCAGGCGCTGGTGCTGGTGCAGGCGCTCGATGCCGTCGAGGCAGCCGTGGCGGCCGGCGAGCGCGGCGCGCCGGCTTTGCTCGAACTCGCCGGCAAGCAGATCGCCCGCGCGCCGGCAGTGCAGCTCGACTACGCCGAGCTCCGCGATCCCGAGACGCTCGGCGCCGTCCCGCAGATCACCGGACCCACGCTGCTCGCGTTGGCCGCGACGTTTCCGGCGGCCGCAGCGGGCCGCGTCCGTCTACTCGACAACCGCGTGTTGCGGCCCCCCGTTGCCTCGGTGGCGCCAGGGCACGTCGACCAGCAGCGAGGCAACCCCCGATGACCCGTACGATGCTGAAGTCCAAGATCCACCGTGCCACCGTGACCGAGGCGAACCTCGAGTACGAAGGCAGCGTCTCGATCGACACGGATCTGCTGGAGGCGGCCGACATCCTCCCGTACGAGGCGGTGGACCTCTGGGACTGCACCAATGGCGCTCGGCTGCGCACCTACGCCATTCCCGGAGAGGCCGGCTCCGGCGAGATCTGCGTCAACGGAGCCGCCGCGCATCGGATCAAGCCGCACGACGTGGTCATCATCGCGAGCTGGATCGATGTCGACCAGGAACGCGCGCGAACCTGGAAGGCGCGACGGGTCTTCGTCGATTCGAACAATCGCATCCGGGGGTGAATCCTAGCCAGCGCGCGGCATGGGCTGGGCGCAGCCTTTCTCGACGTGATAGATCCGGTCCGCCACGTCGACGAGATCGCTCTGGTGCGAGATCGCGAGGATCGTCATCTCGGCGCGCAGCGCGCCGAGCGTCGCGGCGAGCTGCTCCGCGCTCTGGCGATCGAGTGCGCTGGTGGCCTCGTCGAGGATCAGCAGCCGCGGCCGGCGCACGATGGCGCGCGCGATCATGATCCGCTGGCGCTGCCCGCCAGAGAGCGTGATCCCGCGTTCGCCCACGGGGCTGTCTGCGCCCTGCGGCATGGAAGCGACGAAATCGGCGGCACCGGCCGCGCGCAGCGCCCAGTCGACATCCGCGTCCGAGAGCGCAGGATCGCCGAGCGTCACGTTGTGCCGGATGCTGTCGTGCAGCAGAAGATTCTCCTGCGGCACGTAGCCGATCTGTCGCCGCCATGCGATCAGATCCACCGATTCGAGTGAGGCGTCGTCGACCCGGACGTGGCCATCGCTCGGCTGGAGCAGGCCGATCACCAGATCGAGGATCGTGGTCTTGCCGGCGCCGGAGGTGCCGATCAGCGTCGTCAGTGCACGCGCCGGAATCTCGAACGAGCAGCCCTGCAGGACCGGCGTTCCCGCGTACGCGAACGAAACCTGGTCGAAGCGGATCCAGTGCTCGAGCTTGGGTGGCGGAGCGCCGTGTGTGCGTTCCACCTGGGCTTTGGCTTCGTCGATGGTCTCTCGGATCGACCAATAGGCGCTCTCGCAGGCCACCATTTCCTGGTAGGACGACTGGATCTTCTTGAGTCCGCTGAGCACGCGCGCGAGCACCAGCATCAGCACGCCGACTGCGGCGAACGGCAGCTCCCATTGTACGAGTCCCACCCACGCGGCGATCGCGATCAGCACCGCGAAGGCGGGATCTTGTACGGCCCGCAACGTCTCCTTGCTGACTACCTCGCGGCGCATCGCCTTGTTGAGCGCCAGGGTCTGCGACTGGAGCAGGGCATCCGAGACGTCCGAGCGTGCCATCGCCTTGAGCGGCTTCACGGACTGGAGCGTGTCGGTGAGGGAGGCCAGCAGCGCGCGAAAGATCTTGGTCTGGCGCTTGCCGGCGCGTCGCGCGAGCCGGATCAGCCGGCGCATGCTGGCCGAGATCACGAGCGCCGCACTCACATAGATCAGCGTTGCCTGCCAGGAGACGACCAGCGCGACGACGACCGCCACCAGGAACTGGAGCGCTGCCGTCACCAGTCCGGCCCCGCGCAGGTAGGCCATCGAGGCGCGGGATGCTTCGCTCACCACGGCATTCGTGAGCTTCCCGATCGGCTGGCGGAGGAAGTACTCCCAGCGCGTCGCGAGCAGCGCGCGCAACAGCTCGAGCCGGAGGTCCGTCGCGACGCGAGCCACGGTGAATCCGACGCCGCGCATGGCGACGAGCATCACGACGCTGCGCAGGACGATGAAGACGATGACCGCGAGCAGCAGCGAGGTGAGCGTCGGCTCGATCCCGAGCGCCTCGACCCAGCGCAGCGCCGCGGCGGCCGCGCCGCCCACGTCGCTGCTCTCGTCGCCGAGCGTCTGCCCGTCTCGATTGGCGGCCAGGCTCAAGACCGGCAGGAGCGCCGTCAGGCTCAACCCTTCGAGGGTTCCTGCCAGGAGCATGGCGACGAGCACGCCGAAGCTCTGCCACGGGTAGGCGCGGGCAAAAGTCACCAGGAGTCGCATCGATGGTTCGGCCTCATCCGGGGGCGACGATGGCATCGCGGGGCGCGGGGACGGGAATCGAAGTAGTAGCAGCCAAGCGTGCGCGGGATCAATCGGAGCGGGCCCCGGGGTCGGCCCCGCCGGAGTGTCCGAGGGCATCGACACTCCGCTGGATCCGGATGGAGCGGAATCCCCGCTATGGACTACGTTGTCGCATCGATGGCAGAGGTCGGGCGAAAGCTCGTCACGCAGAACCGGCGGGCACGTCACGAGTACGAGATCCTCGATACGATCGAGGCAGGGATCGTACTGCTCGGGCCGGAGGTGAAGTCGCTGCGGCAAGCGAAAGTCAGCCTCGTCGACGCGTACGCCACCGTGCGGCGCGACGAGTTGTGGCTTCTGAACGTGCACATCAGTCCCTACGAACAGGCGGGCCGGGAAAACCCGAACCCGCGCCGAGAACGCAAGCTGCTGGCGCACCGGGCGGAGATCTCGAAGCTGGCAGGACAGGTGGCGGAGCGCGGCCTCACGCTGGTGCCGCTCTCGCTCTACTTCGAGAACGGCCGGGCGAAGGTCGAGCTGGGACTGGCGCGTGGCAAGCGTCGCTACGACAAGCGGCAGGCGATCCGCAAGCGCGAGGAGGACCGCGAGATCGATCGCGTGCTGCGGCGCGGGCGGCGCGGATGAGGGTCGGGGAGCTGGCGCTCGTCGCTGCGATCGCGCTCGCTGCGAGCGCTTGCGCTCACTACGCGGAGCCATCGCGCGATGCCTTCCTGCCGAGCCGCTACGACTACGACGCGTTCCGCGCCGAACATCCGCAACTCGCCGAGAACGTGCTCGAGCCCAACTACCTGCCGTTCATGGCGCACCGGATGGAGCTTGCGGGCAGGAAGGAAGACGTGCTCGTCTTCTGTCGTTGGGACGACGATCGCTTTCCGCTGAAGGTTCATGTCGAAGCGCCGCGGATCCCTCCCGAGCTCCAGAACGAATTCGATCCCCAGGAGCCGGAGGTCTTCGTCGAGGCCGCTTGGCGGGCGCTCGAAAACTGGCAACAGTCGGTGGCCGGCATTCCGACGTTCCGTCGCGCCGCCAGCTGGAGTGATGCCGATCTGCGCATCGAACTGATGGGCCAACGAGGTCCGGCCCCGCAGGATGGCGTCCAGGTTCTCGGGACGACGTCGCTGGCCCGGGCGTGTCGCGTCAAGGGACTCAGCCTCATCCAGGGTCGCCTCGATGTGAGCTTCCGGGTTCCCGTGATCCGCCTCTACCTCGCGGATCAGCACGGACTGCTGCTGCCGGACCAGATCGAGCGGAACGTGCTCCACGAAATGGGGCATGCGCTGGGAATGAAGGGTCACAGCCCGATTCCCGCCGATCTGATGTACGAGGTCGCCCGAGATCGGCGCGTCTCGAAGCTCTCGAGACAGGACACCAACTCGTTCCGGATGCTCTACACGATTCCCAACGGCACCATCTACGCGCGCGTGCCGCGTGGCCACGCGGCAGCGCGACCGCCGGCCGAAGCGCCCGCCGGTCCCGTGCAGCTTTCCGACAATCCCTATGTCGATTCACGGCTCGGCTACTCCCTGCACGTCCCCCCCGGCTGGCGGCTGATTCCCGCGCGTCGTGGCGTCGTGGCGATCGACGGGCTGTCGTGGGACTACGAAGGGTCGTTCCAGATCATCGTGCACAACTATCCGACGATCGCTTCGTACGTTCGTCGTCACGGTCGGGGCCATGTGCGGGATGGCGTGCTGCTTGCGCAGCAGCCGCTGCTCGTTGCCGGGCAGCCGGCGTTTCACATCCGAGTGTCGCAGCGCGAAGGCACGCTGATCGAGGATCACGTGTTCATCGAGACCGGTGATGGGCGCGTCCTCGTCGTGATCCAGGAGGCGCCTGCGGATCTGCGGGCCGGCTTTGCGCCCTGGTTCGACGCCATGCTCGCCTCGCTGCAGATCCTGCCCTCGCAGCTCCCGGGTCTGCCGAATCGGTCGCCCGCGTCGAAAGACGGGCGACGGGGCGCGTCGCGGCTGCGTCGAGGCGACGACGGCGTCGCGGCTCAATCCGCCGGCGCGAAGTTCTCGAAGCGCGCTTTGTCGAGCGCCTTGAAGTAGGCATCCTCGGTCCGGATCGTGCCGGCCTGAACCAGCGCGAAGAGCGCATCGTCCATCGTCTGCATGCCGACGTTCTTGCCCGACTGGATGATGTTGAGCAGCATCGGCGTGTTGCCCTCGCGGATCACATTGGCGAGGCCGCTGGTCCGGATCAATACCTCGTTCGCCGCGCAGCGGCCCTTGCCGTCGGCCGTCCGCAGAAGCTGCTGGGAGACGACCCCCGCCAGCGATTCGGAGAGCGACAGCCGCGCTTGCGGCTGTTCATCGGCCGGAAAGGCGTCGATGACGCGGTCGATGGTCTTGGCGGCGCCATTGGTGTGCAGCGTGCCGAACACCAGGGCGCCCATCTCGGCAGCGGTCAGCGCCAGTGAGATCGTGTCGTAGTCGCGCATCTCGCCGACGAGGATCACGTCGGC
>CAYOHN010000057.1:11593-15475 GCA_964403735.1 uncultured Spirochaetales bacterium
CAGTGGTAGGGGACATCGGTCGCCTCCTCATCATGCCGCGTGAAGACGACCTCCTCGATCTCCTCCCAGTCCACGCGCCTCTCCGCCCTGCAGCAGGAGATCGATCAGGATCACGTCGGCATCCTCGCGTAGGGCGGCCCGCAGCGCCGGCGCAAAGCCGCCCGTGTGGATGCCGACCTCGCGGTGCGAGAACACGCACTGTTTGTTCGGATGCACGAACTCGATCGGATCCTCGATCGTCAGTACGTGCTTGGCGTAGCTCTCGTTGATCTCGTTGATGATGGCCGCCAGTGTGGTCGACTTGCCCGAGCCGGTGGGCCCCGTGACCAGTACCAGGCCGCGATCCAGGTGGGAGAACCCGTGGATCGACTGCGGCAGCGCGAGTTGCTCGAGCGTCAGGATCTCCTCGGGAATGATCCGGAACACCGCGCCGGAGCCGTGTTCCTGCGCGAAGTAGTTGGCGCGGAAGCGGGCCACGCCGGGGATGCCGTACGCGAAATCGAGATCGTGTTCCTGCTGATAGCTCTGCCACTGCTCGGGGGTCGTAATCTCGCGCAGCAGCGCCTGGACGGCGGCGTCGTCGAGCACCGCTTCGCCGTCGAGCGGCGTCAGCGATCCCTTGCGCCGCATGCGCGGCGGTTGGCCCGCCGTGATGTGGAGGTCCGAGCCGTCCTTCTCGCGGAGCGACGTCAGCATGGCTTCGAGTCGTCCCATCAGGATGCGCCTCCCGCGCCGCCGAAGCGTTTCGGATCCTCGCAATGACGGCGTGCTTCCTCCTGGGTGATGGCGCCGCTCTTCACCAGCTGCTCGAGCGAGCCGTCGAGCAGGCACATGCCCTGCGCGGCACCGGTCTGCAGGATCGAGCGGATCTGGAAGGTCTTGTTCTCCCGGACGAGATTGGAGATGGCCTTGTTGACCACCAGCACCTCGAGCGCTGGCACGCGCCCCTGGCCATCGGCGCGTCGCACCAGTCGCTGCGAGACCACGGCGCGCAGCGACTCCGAGAGCATCGTGCGCACCTGGTTCTGCTGGTCCGGCGGGAACACGCCGATCAGTCGATCGATGGTGCGGATGGTGCTGTTGGTGTGCAGCGTCGCGAGCACGAAGTGGCCGGTCTCGGCGGCGGTCAGGGCGAGCGAGATGGTCTCGAGATCGCGCAGCTCGCCGATCACGATGACGTCGTGATCCTCGCGCAGCGCGGCGCGCAGCGCGCGCGCGAACGACTCCGTGTGGGAGCGCACCTGGCGTTGGTTCACCAGGCAGCGCTTCGACGTGTGCAGCACTTCGATGGGATCCTCGATCGAGAGGATGTGATCCGTGCGTTCTTCGTTCACGAGGTTCAGGAACGCCGCCATCGTCGAGGATTTGCCGCAGCCGGCAGGTCCCGTGACCAGCACCATGCCCTGGTGGTAGTTCGTGAGCCGCGCCAGCGTATTCGGGAGCGCCAGATTCTCGAGCGACGGAGGCTCGGCGGGAACTACGCGGAACACGCCGTCGAGACCGCGCTGCTGGCGGTAGATGCTGGCGCGGAAACGGCCGACGCCGGCGAGCGTATACGCGAGGTCGATCTGGCCGTCGGCGTCGAGCGCGGCCGCCTGCTCGTCGGTGAGTGCGGCGCGCAGCATGGCCTCGGCGCGATCGGCGGCCAGCGGCGTGTCGCCCTGGCGCACCAACTCGCCGTGGAGACGCCAGCGCGGGGGTGCTCCGCTGTGCAGGTGGAGATCGGAGACGCCGGCGGCGACGCCCTCTCGGAGGGTGGCGTGCAACGCCTCGAGCGCTGCGGGCGACGGGGCGCTGCGGGCGGCAGTGGGTGTGCTCGAACGCCTGGCTGCGGGCGATCCCGGCGCGCTCTCGCGAGCCGGCGGCGGCGCCGTGGGACTCGCCGGGGTCTCCGTCTGCAAGGGAGGCCGGCGATCCGCGGCCACGGGGGGCTGGACGGCAGCGCGCGCCGCGCCCGGCTCGGGCTCCGGAACCGCCGCGGCCACCACCGCGCCGGCCCGCTTGGCGGCCTGTTTGGCGCGGACCTGCTCCTGCGCCGCGAGAAGCTTCTTCAACTGGGCCGGCGAGATCCAGCCCTTGTCGACGAAGATCTGGCCGAGCTGTACGCGACCGCCCCCGCGACCCTGCTCGTCGCACGCTTCGGCGAGCTGCGCGGGAGTCAGGAGCTTGGTGTGGACTGCGATGCGGCCGAGCAGCGCGTCGTTGTCGGGCGGAGGCGGAGCCATGGTCGGCTCTTCATCGGCCGCGATCGCGTTCGGGTTGATGCCGACTGACCGCCGGCCAGCCCCGGCGCTCGATCCCCTGGGGAGCGAGCGCCACCCGCCGATCGAGCGTCAGAAACCGATCTCGATCTCCAACCCGACCTCGTCGGACGAGCCAAAAGCCTGGAAGTCGAACTCGTGCTGGCTGACCTGGCCGCGGAGCTGGAAGCCGAGTCCTGGCGACCCGGAAACGATCGGTCCGTAGAGCCGCAGCTTCAGCGGCTGCTCCGCGATGTCGATCTCCTGGCGGTACTCGAGCCCCCGCGCGAGGTTCAGCCGGAAGCGACTGCGCAGCGATTGCTCGGCCGGCCCCGCGGCCGAGGCCGCCTCGTCGGGGAGCGACTGCTCGAGCGTCGCGAGAATCTCCTGGCCGCGGGTCTTGCGGTGCCGGAACGGGATCCAGCGGCCGCCGTTCACGCCGTCTTCGATCGCCTCGAGCAGCTCGCGCGCCGCCAGGCCGCGCGGTCGATCCGAATCCGACGAGCCGTGATCGCCGGATCGGCGCCTGCTGTCGTCGCTGCCGAGACGGTGGGACCGGAAGCGATCGGAATCGACGCCGTAGCCCTCGTCATCTCCGAAGACGCTGCTGACGGAGATGCCGTCGGCACGGACCGGCAGGGCGGATGCCACGAGCCCGAGAGCCAGGATCACGACCGGAAGCGCGAAGCGGATGAAGGGCATCACACCGACCTCCCCCCTCCAACGTTGTCGTACACGGTTCTGCATTTGCAAGCCTCGTGCCACAGAACCGTGTCAAATTCGGGACGTCAGCGATCTCGACGAGCATCGGCACGTCGCGTCGTGCGTCATGTCGCCGATGGCGACGGAAGCCGTTTTCCCACAAACGAACGCCGGCGATCCCAGTTGCCGCCGAGCTGCCGCTTCTCGATCGGGACCCGTTCGGCGCACCCTTCCCTGCACGTCAGGAAGGCGCAGCGTCGGATCGCCTTCCGCTGGAGCCGGCGACTTCGATCTCCATCGTCTGCCCCATTGGATCGAGAACGGCTTCGCCGCCTTCGGATGGAGCCGAGACGGAGCTTCGGCGACGGTTCCGCGACGATGCACCGTTCCGGTGGACGCGAGCGTTGGCGAGCGCTTCCCTCGCGCTCATCGTGGGGCTGAGCGCCGAACACTTCAGCAGGAAGCGATATCCATCCGGACCGCCGCACGGAACACCGACGGACGCCGCTCCGCGGATTCGTGTCCGCGAGATCGAACTCTTCGAGCGGCCGGTCGAGTTCCGGCTGCCGTTCCGGTTTGGCGCAGCGGTCGTGCATCGCGCGGCGCAGGCGTTCGTTCGGCTGCGGATCGAGGACGCGGCTGGGCGCAGCGCCGTTGGCCACGGCGCCGAGTTACTCGTCCCGTATTGGTTCGACAAGGATCCGCACCGATCGCTCGTCGATCACGGTGACCGGCTGCGGCACTCCCTGGTGCTCGCCGCCGCGGCCGCGCGAGAGGACAGCGACTGGGCGCCGGCGTTCGCCCTTTCCCTGCGTTGGCGCGAGGAGCTGCGCGTTCGGGCCCGGGAGCACGCGATGCCTCCGCTCCTGTCGGGGCTCGGTCCGGCCCTGCTCGAACGCGCCCTGCTCGACGCCGTGTGTCGACGGATGGAGGTCCCGTT
>CAYOHN010000058.1:0-1534 GCA_964403735.1 uncultured Spirochaetales bacterium
TGGCGCGGGAGGGTCGTCGTCGTCGAAGGCGCTGTGGGCGAGCGCGACCGTGCGGCGATACGTATCGAGTGAGATCCGGCACGCGCGACACATGAGCCAATGGAGTGCGAAGGACAGCTTCTCCCGCGGACCCAGTTCTCCGTCGATGTGCTCGTGCAACTTGGCTTCGAAGCGCTCGCACGTCAGCATCGGGCCCCCTCGCTCTTCTGCCGCTTGCCGGTAGCGGTCACCGGGGGAGCCGCAGCACGAAGCCCAGCACCCGCTTAGCGAGCGGCGTGAGCCGCGTTCGCATGTACTGATTGCCCGCCGCTTTCACGGCTTCCGCCTGCGTCGGATACGGGACGATCGTGCCGGCCAGCGCTCCGAGTCCCAGGCCCGCCGTCATCGCGGTCGTCACCAGGCCGATCTGATCGCCGGCGTGGGCCCCGACGATCGTGGCGCCGACGATCCGGTCGCGGCCCTTCTGGGTGTGGATCCGCACGAAGCCCTCCGTCTGACCGTCCGTGCGGGCGCGGTCGTTGTCGGAAAACGGGACGGTGTAGGTGTCGACCTCGACGCCGGCCTCCCGTGCGCTGTGCTCCGAGAGCCCGACGTGGGCGAGTTCCGGGTCCGTGTACGTGCACCACGGGATCACCAGCTTCGAGACCCGCTTGCGGCCGAAGAAGAACGCGTTCTGCACCACCATCTTGGCGGCGGCATCGGCGGCGTGGGTGAACTTGTAGTCCATCGCGCAGTCGCCGACGGCGTAGATACGCCGGTTCGCGGTGCGCAGGAAGTCGTCCACCTGGATGCCCCGACGCGGATGGAATGCGACGCCCGCGGCTTCGAGGCCGATGCCCTCGACGTTGGGCGCGCGGCCCGCTGCCACCAGGATCTCGTCGGCCTCCAGCACTTCGGGTGCGGCGTCACCCGGGGTGATGAACAGTCGCTTGCCGGCGGCTCCGCCCTCCACGCGCTCGATCTTGCAGCGGGTGACGAGACGGACGCCGTCTCGCACCAGCGACGTCGCGACGATCGCGCCGGCATCGGGGTCGTCCTTTTCGAGCACGCGCGCGGAGACCTCGAGGAGGGAGACCTGCGATCCGAGTCGCGCGAAGGCCTGGGCCAGCTCGCAGCCGATCGGGCCGCCCCCGATCACCGCCAGTCGGTGCGGCCGCTCGCGAAGCGAGAACACCGTCTCGTTGGTGAGGAACCCCGTGTCCGCGAGCCCGGGAATCGGCGGCGCGGCCGCGCGGGCGCCGGTCGCGATCACTGCCCGACGGAACTGAAGCCGGCTCCCGTTCACCTCGGCCGCGTCGGGCGCCACGAAGCGGCCCTCGCCGAGGAACACGTCGATGCCGAGTTCGTCGCGAAAGCGTTTCGCCGAGTCGTGCTTCGCGATGCCGGCGCGGATCCCGCGCATCCGCTCCATCGCCGCGGCAAAGTCCGGTGTGGCGCCGGCGGGAGGAGCGAGGCCGAACTCCGCGGCGGCATGCGCGCCGGCGGCGATGCGTCCCGCGCGGATCACCGCCTTCGACGGCACGCAGCCGACGTT
>CAYOHN010000058.1:1544-15447 GCA_964403735.1 uncultured Spirochaetales bacterium
CAGGCAGTCTCCACCCATGCGCTCGCGCTCGACGAGCGCGACCCGTGCGCCGAGCCCCGCCGCCACGGCGGCGCTGACCAGCCCGCCGGTGCCGGCGCCGACGACGACGAGGTCGTAGCGCGCCGCCGGTTCGGGGTTCTTCCAATTCGGCGGGAAGACCGCAGCGACGAGCTCCGCGTCGTACCGGTCCGACAGGTTCTCCGTACTCAAGCGAGATCTCCTTCTGATGCCGTGTCCAGTTCCGTCGCTTCGCGCAACGCGCGCCCGGCCAGGCGCGTCACGATGCGGGTCACGAGGACCGTGGCGACGAGTCCGAGGCCCAGCAGGCCCCAATCCGCGGGGCCGCGCGACGTCGCGCCGCCAGCCGCCTGTGCGAGCTCTCCCGCCAGCGAGCCGTAGTACACGTAGAGGACGGTCCCCGGGAGCATCCCGAGCGACGCGATCGTGTAGTCGACGAAGCGCACCCGCGTCAGGCCGAGCGCGTAGTTGAGCAGCGAAAACGGGAACAGCGGCGAGAGTCGCAACAGGAACACGATGCGTCCGCCATGAGAGGCGATGGCCCGGTCGATGGCCGCGAAGCGCGGATCGGCGGCGACACGCGCTTCGACCCACGGCCGCGCGAGGTGACGAGAGACCAGGAACGCGAGCGCGGCTCCCAACGTCGCCGCCAGCCAGACGAAGGCCACACCGCGCGCCAACCCGAACGTAGCGCCACCGGCGAGCGTCAGCAGGGATCCCGGCACGAACGCCACCACTGCGAGGGCATAGCCGGCGACGAATCCGAGGGGTCCCCACGCGCCCAGTCCTTCGACCCAGCCTTGGAAGGCGGGCACCCCCGCGGCGAGGCGCTGGCCGGCCAGCAGCAGCAGGCCGAGAGCGACGGCGGCGAGGGCGATCCGCACGAACCAAGTTCGTCGAGAGACCGCACTCTCCGCCGTGCCCGGGACACCGGAAACGCTCATCGAAGCTCCTCCGATCGGGTTCGGGGGCTTCGATGCCGCGGGGGAGCTGCGGTCGCATGCCCCCCAAGGGCCAAAACAGCTTGCTACGCGCTCTTGCGCGCCGCCAGCACGGCGCTCACCAGCTCTTCGGGCGTGTCCTCTGGGATGGTGTCGTCGGGGCCACAGGCACGAAAGGCGTCGCCCGTCAGCTCGACCGTCTGGCGGTACGAGTCCAGGTAATCGAGGCAGGGCGGACACGCGCGGATGTGCTCTTCGAAGAGCAGGCGTTCCCGCGCGTCGATCTCGCCCTCGAGGTACGAGAGGATGAAGTCCATGAATTCCCGGCAACTCAGATCGTCCAACGCGATTCTCACTCCCGGTCCGCCCGCAGGTGCGGGTCGAGCAGCGTCCGCAGGGCTTGTCGGGCACGGTGCAGCCGTGTCTTCACGACGCCCGTGTTCACCTCCAACAGCTCGGCGACCTGCGCGGTATCGAGCTCTTCGATGTCGCGAAGCACCAGCACGGTGCGGTAGGTCTCCGGCAGCTTCGCGATGTGTTCGCGAACCAGCCGGCGCACTTCGCGCTGCTCGAGCTGCTCCGCGGGCTGCCACGGTTTTCCGGGTTCCCGGTGATGGCCATCGGAGTCGAAGGTCGGCAGCAGGTCGTCGATCGGTTGCTCGGGCTTCCGGCGCCGCGTGCGCAGTTTCATCAGCGCTGCATTGACGACGATCCGGTGTAGCCAAGTGGAGAGTCGCGCGTTGCCCGCGAAGGAGCCGATCGAGCGGAACGCCGAGACGAACGCCTCCTGGACCGCGTCCGGTGCATCCTCGCTGTCCCCGAGCAGACGCCGCGCGACGGCCAGCATCCGGCCGCCGTGCAGTCGCACGAGCGCCTCGTAGGCATCTTCGCGGCCGTCGCGCAGCGCCTCCACCAGCGGTGCGTCGTCGTCGGGACCGGATGCACGCCTCGGATCGAGCGGCTTGGGGCCGTGCGGGGGAGTCGGCTCGGAGTCGGCCATCGACCCGAGCCTATCACGGTGCTAGAACCGACGACACTGCCCGATCCCCGAATCCCCGAACGCATCGGCAACCGAGCGAGCCTTGTCCGACCTCCGCGTGACGGATCTGATCGACGTCGTGATCGTGGCGGTGCTGCTCTGGGCCGGCCTCGGCTGGGTGCGGCGCGCTCGGGCACGGATTGCGCTTGGCGGCGTCGCGATCGCCGGGGCTCTGTTCCTGCTGGCGCGTCAGCTCGAACTCCAGATGACGGTGTGGATCCTGCAGGGGTTCTTCGCCGTCGGCGTGCTCGTGCTCGTGGTGGTCTTCCAGGAGGATCTCCGCCGCGGGCTCGAGCAGATCGCCGTATGGGGAATGCGGCGCCAGTCTCCCGCGGCTCCGCCCGACGTCGTCGATGCCGTGGTCGGCGCGGTCCGCAGGCTCGCCGCGGATCGGACCGGCGCGCTGATCGTCGTCCCCGGACGCGAGCCGCTCGAACGCCACGTCGAAGGCGGGATCCTGCTCGACGGGCGCCTGTCCGAACCGCTGTTGCTCTCGATCTTCGATGCGCACTCCCCCGGACACGACGGCGCCATCACGGTCGAACGCGATCGCGTGATTCGCTTCGCCCTGCACCTGCCCCTGTCGACGGACAGCGTGCAGCTCAGCGGGACCGGCACGCGCCACGCCGCTGCACTCGGCCTCGCGGAGCGGAGCGATGCGCTGTGCATCGTCGTCTCCGAGGAACGCGGAACGGTGTCGATTGCGCGGGACGGGAGGCTGGTGCGGCTGACCGGCCCGGAGGCGCTGGCCGCCGAACTCCGCCGCTTCCTGCAGCGGGTTCCCGCGCAGGAGGAGAGCCGCAGCCGGTGGCGTCGGGTCGCGTCGCGTTGGCCGGAGGCGCTGCTGGCCATCGCCGCGTCGGCGGGGCTCTGGTTCCTGCTGGTGCCGGGCTCGACGGTGGACCGCTTCACCCGCAGCGTTCCCGTCGTCGTGGAACAGCTTCCCGAAGGCTGGGTGCTCGAAGGGGTCGATCCGCCGGTCCTCGAAGTGGAGTTCGAAGCCTCGCGGCGCAGCATGCTTCTGGCTGCGGCCGAGCTCCGCGCCGAGATCGAATTCGATCCCCTGCTGGCGCAGCTCGGTCGGCGGACCTTCGACGTCGGAACCGAACAGGTGAAGCATCCGGAAGGTTGGCGGCCGCTGAGCGTGGAGCCGGGGCGGGTTCGTCTGTCGCTCAGCGAGTCGGACCCCGCGACCACTCCCTGAGCTCGCGCCTCACGGAACGCGAGACAGCTCGCGGCGAGAAAAGAAGTCCGTGAGCTGGGTGCCAGCGACCTTCTCGGACAGCTCCCGAAATCGATCGAGAGAGAGCGCATCCGGAGACGCCACGATCTCCCGCACGACGTCGTCGAGACTCCTGGCATCGTCGGTCGCGGCTCGGATCTCTTCGTCGAGATCCCGCAACAAGCCCACCGCCCGAGCCGTCACGGCTCCGGATGCCTGCGGCGTCGCCACGACACTGCGGACCCCGCGACCCTTGCGCTCGATGCGTTCGAGGGTGCGCTCGTAGCGTCGTTTGGAGATCGTCCGCGATCGGCGCAGTGCCTCGAGCGAATAGAGATCGGCCAGCCCTTCGACGATCCAGTCGCCATCGGTTCCGGATCGCGCGCCCATCCACACGTGCGCCATCTCGTGGAGCAGCGTGCTGGTGCCGTCTTCGCTGATCAGCGGGAGACGCGCGTGCAGGTACGCGCTCCGGGGCCCCGAGAGTCCCCCTCGCCACATCGGATCCCCGGCGCCGACGATCGCGATGCGATCCGGCAGCGGTGCGATCTCTCGCAGGGCCGGAAGACTCCAGCGCAGCAACGCGAGCTGATCCTTCCGGCGCACGCCCTGGCCGACGGGACCGCCGATCGCGACATACGTGCCGGCAACACGCTCGCGGACGATGCCGAGCCGGCCGAACAACATCCAGCCGACGGGTCGATCGAAGCGCCGGCGCGGATTGTCGATTTCGTAGCGACCGTCGGCGAGGCGCCGGTACGGGAGCACGGCAGACCAGCCCTCGGGTAGCCGAAGCCGGAGCCGGGAGATGCCATGGGCCATGCGGTCGGTGCGCACGCGAGCAGGCGGCACCAGCGTGTCGCCGCGCAGCAACGCCCAGTGTCGCGTGGAGCGCGCGTCGTAGCTGTGTTCGTTGCGCAGGTGGTCGATACGCACCGTGTAGCGCAGCCGCCCCCCGAGCTTGGGCGGCGTCCACGCCACCCAGCCTTCTTCGACCAGGACGTCGCCGTCGCCGGTGAAGCCCTGCTGCCGCTCCGGATCGTGAGTGAAGCGCAGCGAGAGAAGGCCGTCCTGTGGATCGTCGACGCGGATCGTGACGCGCGCCGAGCGCTCGGTCGGAACGATGCGGACTTCGTAGTCCACGTCATAACTCAGTTCCGGCGCCGCCGGCGCGTCGGGCGGCTGTGCGCCGACCGCCGGTGACCACGCCGCCCCTCCCGCGACGAGCACCGCGAGGAGCAGCGCACGCACCGTCGTCACGCCACCTCCGGCAGCGCTTCGGAGGTCCGTGCGATCCGGATGCCCAGATCGAGGCGCTCTTCGACGCTGCGGCCTGCCTGCGCCGTCTCGTCGATCGCGCGCAACCGCGGCAGCAGTCCCTGGCGGTTTGCGAGCTGCACCATCAGGCCGGGGCGTGCATTCATCTCGAGCAACACCGGACCGTGACGATCGTCGACGACGAGATCCGCGCCGACGTAGCCGAGACTCGTTCCATCGGCCGCTCGAACTGCGATCGAGAGCAGATTCTCGAAGCCGGGGATCGCGCGCCCGAGCAGCTTCTCGCCGCTGTCGGGGTGGACGGTGATCGAGCGGCGCTGGTGGATCGCGTGGGTGGTCCGGCCGCTGCCGAGATCGATGCCGGCGGCGACGGCGCCCTGATGGATGTTGGCCCGCCCGCCGGATTGCCGCGTCGGAAGTCTCGTCATCGCCATGGCCGGGACGCCGCGGTAGACGACGACGCGGATGTCCGGGACGCCGTTGGTCGCGATGGCGGCCATCTCCGGATGGACGACCAGTCGTTCCTCCACCATGGCAAAGTCCGGCTGTCCACCGAGAGCGTACAGACCCGAGATGATGCCGGCGGCGTGATAGAGCAGATCGCCGAGGAGCAGCTTGCGCCCCCCTGCCGAGAGGAATTGTTCCTCGTCGCGTCCGCGCACCACCAGAATGCCGTTCCCCATCGCGCCATGAGCCGGCTTCAACACGAAGTCATGTAGACGCATGAGCTGCGGGCCGAGCTTGCGCAGCTCGAAATGGTGGCGCGCCACCGCCAGCAGCGCCGGCGTGGGAATCCCGGCGCGACGGCACAGTTCCTTGGTGCGGAGTTTGTCATCCACGTTCGGGTAGAAATGCCGCGGATTCCAACGCAGCGTGTAGTCGGAGTTGCGCCCGTTGATGCCGAGGACTCCTCGATCGCGCAGTGCCCGCCACACCTGGGTCAGCCTCATGCCCCACCTTCAGCCGGTGCCGCGAACGAGCGGAATCGGAGCAGGTCCATCAGGCGGTAGCCGGTATACCCGCCGATCCAGACCAGGAATCCCATGATGACCAGGATCAGCTCGGGGAAGGAGAACATCAGGTGCTCCGCGCGGGCGTTGCGCATGATCGGGTACACCGCGGCCACCACGAGCAGCGAGTAGCCCATCCGCACGAGCGCGTTGCGCATACCCTCCTCTGCGATCGCGATCGAGAAGCGTTCGCAGAGCATCGTGAGGATCACGATCGGAAACAGCACGCCGGCGAAGAAGTCGCGGTTCCCATAATCCTTTCCGACGATCGCAAATGCCGTGATGCCCAGAACGACGACACAGAGCAGAATCGAGAGCCTCGGGACCAGCAATAGACGCAAGCGATCGAGGACCAGCCGACCGAAAACGCCCACCCCGATCACGCCGGCGACCATCGCGAGACCCATGCCGAGTTTGGACTGCCGCAGCGCGAATGCCACCAGCACCGGCATGAACGTGCCGTAGGTCTGGAAGCCGATGACGTTGCGGAACAGCGCGAGGACGAGAGCGCCCAGCGGCACCAGCAGCAGCGTGCGCAGCGCGGACTGGGTGGGCACCGGGAGTTGATACAGCGAGACCGCCGCGAAGATCGGGTTCGGGGGGACCATCAGCGTCGCCAGTTCGTCCGCGCGCAGATGCTCGCGAAGCGCGTCGTAGCGATAGCTGAGTGCCTGGGTTCCGGTGGACTCGACGCCAGTCAATGCGCCGGTCCGCAACACCACCAGGTTCGCCGGGCGCGACGCGAAGAATGCGCCGGTCGGCGACAGGGGGACCCAGTCGCCGGCCCAGGCGTCGGCCCAGACCGTCTCACGCGGCGAGCCGGCGCCGAGTTCGAGGCCCAGGACGGGACGCGCCGGGATGCCGGCGGCGCGCAGCAGCGACACCAGCAACGCGGTCTTGCCGCGTTCGCTGCCGCCGCGATTGGAGAGAGTGATCAGCGCATCGTCGCTGCCCCCTTCGAGGACGGCGATCTCGTGCGCGATGAACGCGTACAACGAGCGCAGGCGGCCGGCGACGTCTGGCTCGGGGGGCAGCGCCAGCGTCTCGAGCAGCTCGGCGATCTGCGGTGACCTTGACGGGAAGGCACGCGTAGCGCGTCCGAAGCTCCGCATGAGTTCGGGGGACGGCGTGTCGATCTCCGCCGGAAGACCCTGCTTCGACGGAGCCAGGCGCACCCGGTAGCCATACGCGAGATCGTGAATGTCGCCGATCTGGCCCCGCCAGACGGCGATTCGATCCTCCTCCTCCGGCCGAATCGAGAAGGACAGCCGGTCGCTGACGGAACGGTCGTCGTAGACTTCCTGTCCCGGCATCGTCGATGGCAGCGGCGCCCGGACGCTGCCGCGGCCCCCGCTGCCGCGGACTGTGATCGAGAGCTCGATCCGCCACAGGCCTTCCGGGTCCTGGGCGACGACGGGCATCCCGTAGCCGAAGACCTTCCAGCCGAAGATCCCGAGGCCGAGCGCGACGAGGGCGAGGCCCGTGGCGGCTGCTACACGATTCATGGCGATCCGGTGTACAGATAGGCTTTCGGACTGTCCAGCCCGGGCTGTCGTCGCCGCTTCTGATACCCCGGGGAACTCCGCAGGCCGCCGGGCGCAGGGCTCCGCTCCTCGCCTCGCTCTGGAAACGCTGCGATATCCTCGCGCCGCCATGGAAGAGAAGGATCTCTACGCCGCTCTCGGTGTTGCCCGCACGGCCACCGATGAGGAAATCCGGACCAGCTATCGCCGGCTGGCCCGCCAGTACCACCCGGACGTCAACCCCAACGACAAGACGGCCGAGGACCGTTTCAAGGAAGTCGCGTACGCCTACGACGTGCTTTCGGATCCCGAGAAACGCGCGCGCTACGACGAGTTCGGCGCAGCGGCCCTGCAATCGGGTTTCGATCCAGAGCAGGCGCGTGCCTATCGCCGCTGGTCGGAAGGCGCGCGGCGCTCGCCGTTCCACCAGGAGCCCGGCGAGGAGATCCATCTCGACGAGCTGCTGTCGAGGATGGGAGCCCGTCGCGGCGGCGGCGGCTTCGGCGGTTTCGAAGGCTTCGGCGGCTTCACGCGCACGCGGGCTCGCGGGCGCGACGCCCAGGCCGAGGTCGCGGTCGACTTTCTCGATGCCGTGCTGGGCCGCGAGCTGCGGCTCGAGGTTCCCGGCCGCGGAGCGCTCCGCGTCCGGATCCCCGCCGGTGCCGCCGACGGCACGCGCGTCCGGCTCGCGGGTCAGGGCGAGGCCGGCCCCGCCGGCGCGCCGCCCGGCGACCTGTACCTCACCTTGCGTGTCCGCCCCCATCCCTTCTTTCGCCGCGAAGAGGACGATCTCCTGCTCGACCTTCCGGTGACGCTTCCCGAGCTCGTACTCGGCGCGGCGATCGAAGTGCCAACACCGGAAGGCGTCGCGACGGTGCGCGTCCCGCCGCATTCGCGCCCCGGTCAGCGGCTGCGACTGCGCGGAAAGGGGGCCGCCCGGCGCGGCTCCGGCGAGCGCGGCGATCTCTTCCTTCGCCTGGTCATCGAGCTGCCGGACGGCCGGGACGCCGAGCTGGAGGCGCTGGCCAAGAACATGGAGCCGCTCTACGCCGGCCGGGATCCGCGCGCAGCGCTGAAGAGCGGGAGTGGCCGATGAGCGCGTACACGTTGCATCAGATCTGTGAGCTGCTCGAACTCGACGAAGGCTGCGCCGCGGAGCTGGTGCGGGAGGCCGTGCTGGTCGCCGATGCCGGCCAGGGCGCCTTCTCCGAGGATATGCTCGAGCGCGCCCGCGTCGCCCGCGAGCTGGTCGTGGAGCTCGAGGTAAACGTCGCCGGCGTCGCGGTGATCGTGCGCATGCGCGAGGAACTCGTGGCGCTGCGCCGGATGGCCGGCGAGCTGGCGCGAGAGCTGGAGGTCGAGCGCGCGCGCAGCCGGAATGCGTAGAGCCCGTCGAGACCGGCCTCGCGATCCTCCCAGCCAGCCTCGACGACGGGACCAAGAGAGCAGACCCGCTGCGATCGCGATCATCCCGGCCCCCACTGTCCCGTGATCCTCATGCGCCCCTTCCTTCGTCTCGATCGGGATCCCGAATCACGCGCACGGGAATCGGGTGTGTCGCGTCGAGATGTACGTCCCGTTGGGGGAACGCGATCGAGATGCCGTGCTCGCGGAAGCTGTGGTCGATCGCGTGACGCAGCTCGCTGCGAACTACTCGTGGGTCCAGGAGCGGAGAGAGCTTGACCCAGAAGTCGGCCTGGAACAGCAGCGCATCGGCGGCGAAGTCTTCGAACAAAATGACCGGCGGCGGATGCGGAAGGATGTCCGGCTGTCCGGCGATCTGTTCGTACAGCAGCCGTTCCACCTCGCGGGTTGGCGAGCCGTAGGCCGCGCCCACGGTGATCCGCGTACGGATCACGTCATCCGACAGCGTCCAGTTGATCACGTTGTTCTCGAGCAGCTTGCTGTTGGGTACGATCAGGTGGACGTTGTCGAAGGTTCGGATGCGCGTGCTGCGCGGCCCGATCCGCTCGACGCGACCGGACGCGCCGTCGAAGACCATCAGATCGCCAACCTTGATCGGTCGTTCGACCATCAGGATGAGACCGCTTACGAAGTTGTTGATGATGGTCTGGCTGCCGAAGCCGATGCCGATGGCGAGTGCACCGCCAGCCACGGTGAAGACCGTGAGCGGGATGTTGACGCTGCGCAATGCGATCAGGAAAAACAGCGCGATCAGGAAGTAGAAGACGAGGCTCTGGATCGCCGACAGAGCGCCTTCGTCGAGCGCGCTGCGTCGGCGAATCAGCGCCGCGAGAACGCGTGCAAGCCAGCGCGACAGCACGATCCCGACCAGGAAGACCAGCAGCGCGCCGGCGAGCTTGCCGATCGTGATCGAGTAGTCGTCGAACGCGAACAGCTCGCGCTGCCAGACGCCGGCCGCCGCATCTCCGAGGTCTCCCAGCCGATCCGCGAAGGACGCGCGTTTCTCACGACCCCCGAGTGCATGCGCGAGACGTGCAGCGGCGCGCCGGTGCTCTTCGAAGGACTCGAGCTGTTCGTCGATGCGATCGATCGCGCGTGTCGCTGCCCGCTCCTGCTCGCCCAACCACCGCGCGACGCCCTGCGCCGCGGGATCGGTCTCCGGAGGAGGCGCGGCGAGGCGTGCCTGGATGGCAGCGCGCACGCGTTCGATGTCCGCGCGCCGCGCCTCGGCGAGCCGGCGGTCGCGTTCGCGGTCCGCTTCGGCGCTGGCGAGTTCCTCTCGCCAGCTGCGCAGCTCGTCACGGGAGATCTCGCCAGACAACACCTGCACGCGGCCCTGCAAGAGCCGGCGCAGCTCGCCGAGCCGGTCGAGTTCCTTCTCGAGGCTCTCCGCGTAACGCTGGGCAGCGAGTAGCCCGATGCGTCGCGCCTCGAGTTCGGTGTTGAGCGCCGGGTCGGGCTCCTGCTGGCGATCCACACGTTTCTGCGTCGATTCGAGTCTCCGCTCGGCCACCGGGATCGCGCGGGTTGCCTCGGCCAGTCGGTCGCGGACCGCGAACTCACGCCGTTCGATGTCTGCGAGGATCCCGTCGGTCTCCTCGGGGGCCAGCGCCAGGTGCTGTTCGACGAAGGCGAGCTGCGCTGCTAGCGCCACTTCGCTGCGTGCCTGCAGGTCCTCGTCCGTGCGCGCGGCGGCGAGTGCCGCCTGTTCCGCTGCGATCCGCTCGCGGCCAATCGCGCTCGCGAGTTCGGCGAGCCCGAGCTCGACCTGTGCAGCGGCGCGCGCGGCGGGCTCGGTCTCCGCTTCGAGCGCCTCGCGGGCCGCGCGCCGCTCGGCCTCGCGCGTTGCGGACTCTGCCCGCGCGTCCGCCAGGCTCTTCTCGGCTTCGGCGACGGCTTCCCGTGTCTCGTTGCGACGCAGGCGCTCGGCGTCCGCAGCGTCGAGCAGCTCATCGAGCAGTGCGAGCGGGTAGGGCGGCTCGCTGCCGATCGCGAGCTGCGGAGCGGAGGCGATCGTCTTCTCGATCTCTTCGAGCGCCGCGCGCAACGTCCGCTCGCGTCGGATCGAGTCGATCTGACGGGCATGGAGGCGTTCGAGTCGCTGCAAGCGGCTGATCCGGGCCCCGACGCTCCTGGCGTTGTCCTCGGAAGCGCCAGCGGCCCGGGCCTCCGCCTCGAGCGCGACGCGTTCGGCGGCAACGGCAGCCCGCTTGCGCTCGAGCTCCTCGATCTCGGCGCTCCTGGCAGTCTGTGCTTCGAGTACGTTCTCGGCGCGTGATTTCGCCGGTGGAGCGGAAGCCTCGGCCGTCTCGGACTCGATCGCCGTCCGAATCGGAGACTGCGCTGCGGCCGGCGCCGGCGCCCACGCGATCCCCCCGAAGAACGCGCTCACGATCGCCGTGAGGGCGATCGAGGTGGATGCGCGAGGGTGGCGACTCACGGGCGACCGGGTAGCACGGGGTCGGCGTAAGAGAAAGCCGAACCACCGCGACGATGTCATCCCGGACAGGCAAGGAGCCAGAGCAGCCGGGGCGTTCACGCGTCGGAGTCGGCTTCCGCAGTGGTCAGGATGGGGCGCTGCATCGGACCCGCGTTGGGCCGCACGGCCAGCGTCCGCAGTTCGAGTGGCGCCTCGGGTACCAACACGTCGCTCACGCGGCGCAAGAGCAGCAACGCGAGCATCCGGCCCGCCGTCGAGACGACGAACAGCGCTGCGTAACCGGTGCGTCCGTCGCCGAGGAGGCTGAAGAGCGCGCCGCCGGCGAGCGCTCCGGCCGCAATCGCGACCGCCGTCGCGAGGTTGAAGATGGTCAGCACGCCGGTGCGCTCCGACGCATCGATGTGCTCGAAGTACGACAACAGCACCGCGAGCTCCACGGCTCCCCACGCGACGCCTGCGGTGAGCTGGATCGCCAGCAGGGCCGGGTAGGCGTCGCTGAGCAGCCACAGGACCGGAAGCGGCGTGATGCCGAGCGCGCCTGCCCACAGCAGCCGGCGGGAACCCTGCTGATGCGCGATGCGTCCGAGCAGCGGGAGCGCGACGATCCTCGAGCCAAACACCACACCGGTCAGCACCGTGAACTGCATCCACGACAGCGCCAGGTGGTCGAGCATGTACGGCGTGAAATACGGGGCGGCCAGGTTCGCGGCGAAGTGCATCGACAGCAGGTAGGCGAGCAGCTTGCCGTCGGGCCCGCGGCGGATGCGTCGGCCGAAGTCGACGAACGACACCTGCCGGTGATCCGCGGCGAGCGGCACGGGCTCGCTCTGGCCGGCGAGGAAGCCCGTCGAGATCAGCCGCGCGAGGCCCGCGGCGGCGAAGAGCGCGCCGAACAGGCCGAGCCGCTCCTGATTGGCGTCGCCCCATTCGAGCAGCAGGCCCGCGCCGAGCAGCCCGACGAACACCGCGGCATGGCACCAGCGCGACCGCCGCGCGAAGAAGCGCGCGCGTTCGCCAGCGGGGATCAGCGTGCCCACCCAGGTGTTCCACGCCGGGCCGGTCGCGAAGCCGAAGCCCCAGTAGGCGGTGGCGGCCAGGTAGACGAGCGCGAGCGAGACCTCCCCCGTCAGCGCCTGCACGATCAGCGGTGCGAAGCTCAGCGCCTGCAGGAACGCGCACGAGACCACCCAGCGCCGGTGTGAGCCCAGACGGCGCACGGCGAACGGCGAAACGAGTTGCAGCGTCGCGCCGGCGAGCATCGGAACGGTGGCCACGAGACCCGCCGCGACCTCGCCGAGTCCGGCGGCCAGCACGAACGCGGCCAGGTACGACTCGCCGATACCGACCATCAGGCTGAACGCGATCCCGTCGCCGAGGATCGACCGGCGGTCCTGATCGCGGCTGGGCGCCTCGCTCGGGGTAGCAGCCGCGACGGCGGTCATGGTCGGCCGAGGGAAGGCAACGGCGCGCGGCCTGTCAACGGTCCGACCGGCCGGAGAGCGACGCGGCGCGCCGGGGGGTGTACCGTGCGGGGCCGATGGATGTCCCCGACGTCGTTCACCCCGGGACCCCCGTGCTCGTGTTCGCGCTCGCGTTGGCCGCCGGCGCGGGCGGACAGGTGCTGGCGCGCCATGTCGGGCTGCCGGCGATCGTTCCGCTGCTCGCGCTCGGCGTCCTGCTCGGCCCCGACGTGCTCGACTGGATCCAGCCCCAGGCGCTCGGGGTCGGGCTGTTCGCACTGGTCGAGCTCGGCGTGGGCGTCGTGCTCTTCGAAGGCGGGCTCAGTCTCGAGCTGCGCAGGCTGCGCCGTGAGGGGCGCGCGATCCAGCTGCTCGTCACGGTCGGCGCGGGGATCACGGCCGTCGGCGGCGCCGTCGCCGCGCGCGTGTTCCTCGGCTGGGACTGGTCGATGGCCGCCCTCTTCGGAACGCTGGTGATCGTGACCGGGCCGACCGTCATCGGCCCTTTGTTGCGCAATGTCCCGCTGCGGCCGCGCCTCGCGACGGTGCTCGAGGCAGAGGGCGTCCTGATCGACCCGATCGGCGCGATCGTCGCGTCGGTGGCGCTCCAGGTGGCGCTCGGCGCTCACGAGGATCTTGCGTCGTCCGGGGTCGGGGCGCTGGCTGCGCGGCTCGGCTTCGGCGCGGTGGCGGGCCTGGTCGGGGGAGCCGCTCTCGGGCTGTTGCTGCGCAATCCGCGCCTGGTTCCGGAAGGCCTCGAGAATCTCGTCGCTCTCGGCGGCGCGCTCGCGTTGATGGCCGGCTGCGACGCCGTGTTGTCGCAGTCCGGCGTCATGGCGGTCACCGTGGCCGGCGTCGTCGTCGGCAACGCCAAGACGCGCGTGGGATCCGAGCTGCGCGAGTTCCAAGGCGTCCTGACGCTCGGCCTGATCGGCATCCTCTTCGTTCTGCTCGCAGCGGACGTGCGTCTCGCCAACGTGATGGCGCTCGGCGTGCCGGGACTCGCCGTGGTGGCGGCGTTGGCATTCCTCGTGCGCCCGGCCAACGCGCTCGTATGTACGGCCGGGTCGGAGCTGAGCGGGCGGGAGCGGGCCTTCCTGTCGTGGATTGCCCCGCGCGGCATCGTCGCTGCCGGCGTGGCGTCTTTGTTTGCGGCGGCGCTCGAGCAGGCCGGCATCGACGGCGGACGCGAGCTCCGCGCGCTGGTGTTCCTCACCGTGTTCCTGCCTGCGTTCGCGGTCACCGCGGGGGTCCTGCTGCTGCTGCCGCGGGCGTGCGCGCCGTGCATCGTCGAGCTGCCCGCGGGTGCCACGCGCTACGCGCTGTCCTCGCACCACATGGCGCTGGCGCTGCCGCTGCTGTTCGGCACCGGCGGGCTGTGCGTGGTCCTGACCTCGCTGCGCCGCAAGCCGCCGTCCGCACGGGCCGAGCGGCTCCGGCGGTGGCGGGCGGCCGGACCGCTGTCCAAGGTCGTCGCGGTGTCGTGGAGCGGGTGCCTCCACCTGTTCGCCGTGGTCGCCGTGGTCACCGCCGTCTGGCTGCCCCAG
>CAYOHN010000059.1:0-15393 GCA_964403735.1 uncultured Spirochaetales bacterium
GACGCAGCCAGTCGCGATGCTCCGGATCGTACCCGAGCGGCCCGCGGTCCGAAGCGGATGCGCCATTGTCCGACAGGAAGAAGACGAGCGTGTCGTCGAGCTGGCCCGTCTCCTCCAGATGGGCGAGCAGGCGACCGAGTTCGTGGTCGAGGTTCTCCACCATCGCCGCATAGAGCTCCATCCGCCGCGCCTGTCGGCGCCGCTGCTGCTCGGACAACTCGTCCCAGTGCGGGATCGTCGGAAGCCCCGGAAACGGCATGACTTCCGTTCCCACGAGCCCCCGACGCTTCAGGGCGTCGAGACGTCGCTGTCGCACGGCGTGGTAGCCGCGCTCGTAGCGTCCGCCGTAGCGGTCCTCCCAGTCTTCGGGGACCGCCAGCGGCGAGTGGGGAGCCTGGTACGAGAGCAGCGCGAAGAAGGGTTCGTCGTCTCCACTGTCGGCATCCGTGCAATCGATCAGGAAGTCCGTGAAGGAGCGACTCGAGTAGTGGTCTTCGGGCAGGGACTCGACGAGCTCGCCGTTGCGAACGTAGAGAGCGCGCTCGCGGCCCGGCGTCATCGTGCGCATGTCCGCCCAATGGCTCGCGGCGGGATCGAGCAGCGCGAAGCTCTCGTCGAAGCCGCGAGCGTCGGGGCGCTGCCCGCGCGCCTCGCCGAGCTCCCAGCGGCCCGCCATGCAGGTCCGGTAGCCCGCCCGGCCCAGCCGCGCGGCCAGCGTGGTGACGCGATCGTTCAGGAAGCCCTCGTAGCCGGGCGCGCCGGTGTGCTGCGACCGGCCGGGAATCCCGCCGAATCCCGCGCGATGGTGGTCGACACCGGTGAGCAGCATCGCCAGCGTGGGCCCCCCGTCCGGCGCGACGTAGAACTGCGTCGCCAGCAGGCCGCGCGCGGCGAGGGCATCGAGCGTCGGCGTGTCGATCTCGCTGCCGTAGGGGCCGATGTCGCTGTAGCCGAGGTCGTCGGCGGTCACGAAGAGGACGTTGGGGCGCGCGCGCTGCGACGTGGGTGCGTCGTGCGCGCACCCGATGGCCACGAGAAGCCCCGCCAGCAGTCCCGCCATCCTGCGTCGCATGGACTCTGGAGCGTAGCGTGGCCGGCGCCTACCCGACCGCTGCGTCCTCGCGGGCACCGAGATCCTCGATCGGCTCGCCGAAGTCGAGCCGGTTGCCGCTCTCGTCCTCGATGCTGAAATCGCGCAGGCCGTAGGGTCGATCGCCGATTTCGACGCAGAGGGTCGCGCCCTCGCGACGCACCTGCTCGTAGAAGCCGTCGATCCCGGAGAGCCGGATGTAGATCTGCGACGGTCCCGGCGCGCCGTACTCGCCACGCTTGCCGAGGTTCAGCTCGACCGCATCGCGACATACGCTGGCGAGTCCGACCGGATCGCCCCACGTCCACGCGACCGCGAAGCCGAGCACGCGCGGGTACCAATCGAGCGCGGACGGCAGGTCGTGCACCGAGAGGATCGGCGCGACGGAGGTGAAGCGGAGGACACCGGACGGAGTCATACCGTCGACACCATTCGCCGAGCGCCTTCCTCGTCACCACCTGACCGTCGCGTACGCGGCGCCAGTCGTTGCGAGCGATTCCTCCGCACCTGCGAGATCGCCACGAGGCCCGCGATCCCTGCGATCGGAGCCATTCCAGCGGATGGCTCCGGGAGGAACTCCGGCGGATCGCTCGTCACCACGGCGCCGTCCGGAAACTCGAAGCTCACCACGGCGGTCTGGCTGGCATCGATGATTCCACCCATGCCGACCGGTGTTTTCGGAAGGAGGTTCAGCGCGGCGCCGAGCCGGAACCGTACCGTCGCCGGCGTCCCGACCACGAGTCGAGCGACACCGGAAAGGTTCGCAACCGGGAGGGCTCCCAGCAGCCCACACCCTCCGAGGATCGGCTCCGCAGAAATGAGCCCGTCGATCGAACTCGACAGCATCTCAGCGAAGGTGCTCAGGCAGAACCCGGGATCGTCGAGGTCCGCGACGCCCGAAACGGTCATCGAGAAGGGGACGGGAACGATTTCGCCCTCGGGCAAGAGCGTCGAGGGCTGGATCGTGATGTCCGCGACGCCGGTTGCGCTCGCAGACGGGTTGATCGATGGACCGTCGGCGCGCACGAAGACTCGCAGGCTACGGCTGGCGAGATCGACCGTGGCGCTGGCCCGTGCCTCGGATCCGAGTGCCGGGTTGTCGACGCTGCCGGTGTCGACGGAAGCGAAGATCGCGCCGTCCTGCTCGGAGAAATTGTCGGCGACCGGGCCTCCCGGCTTCTGGACGATGGAAAACGCGCCGACGCTGTACGCGAACGCCCCCTCCGAGAATCCGAACACCGTGACCTACGCGGCGGCGAAGAAGAACACGAATTTGCGGGACATCGCCGTTCCTCCGACCTTCGCTGATCCGCTTCCGTAAAAGCCATAGCGCAGGACAGCGATGGACCGCGAGGTCGATGTACCGCTCTTCTAGGGGCTCCGATCCCCAGCGACCCGCCCGGAAGGTGTTCCGGGGCCTCGTGTCCGGCGTCCCGTTCCGGTCGCTCCCGTCGACCGCGGCCCCAGCGCTCGATGTCGGCGGCTATTCGTCCACGGCCGCGACCTGGCGTTCCAGCTCCCGCGCCAGCTCGGGCGCGAAGCCCAGTGCCTCGGCGAGTTGGTCGAGCCAGGCGCGCTCCATGGCGTTCTGCTCGTCCACGATGGCCACGCTGACCAGATAGATCTCGCGCGCCGCCTGGGGCGAGTCCGCGTGCCGCGCCAGAGCCTGGGCGTCGAGCGGCTGATCGAGCTGCTGCTCCACCCACTGGTGTAGCTCCGGGTCGGCGCCGAGCCCGTCGATCTGCTGGCTCAGCAGCGCGCGCTCGGCGGCATCGATGTGACCGTCAGCGCGCGCCGCCAGGATCATGGCCTGCAGCAGTTCCAGGCTGCGCCGCTCCCGCGCCGGCCCGCTGAGCTGCTCCACCCGGTCGGCTGCGCCCGGGTCGTTGCCGCTGTAGTTCTGCCACGCCTTCCAGGCGAGCACGCCGACACCGGCCAGCGCGCCGTACTTCAGAGCCTTGCCGCCCATCTTGCGGCCCCGCTTGGAGCCGATCAGCAGACCGAGAGCGCCACCGCCGAGCAGGCTCTTCATGTCGATGCCGCCCTGCCCGCCCGCCGCCGGCCCGCCGGCGCCGCCGAGCTGCGACGACAGTCCCTGCAGCAGGCGGTCGATGTCGCTGCCGCCGCCAGCCGCGCCGCCGCTCCCTGCTGCCTTCATGATCTGGTCGAGAACCCGCTGCGCATTCATGGGCTACCTCTCATGGAAAGGCAAGACGATAGCCGGCGTCTCTGCACAGTTCGCCGCCGCGCGGGCGGGCGGCGGCCCTCAGCTTCGCTTCAGCTCGATCAGGATCTCGTGATAGGTCTTCTTGCCGACGTTGACGGCCCACTCGGTGCCGCCTTTCGGAACCCGGACGGTGTTGCCGTCGGGCGGGACCTTGCCGACGAAGAGATCCATCGGCGAGCCCTTCGGCGGGACGCCGGCCACGAGATCGCCGGAGTCGATGACGAGGAAGTAGTCGTGTTCGTGATGGTGGAGGTCGCTCGCCTCGCCGGGCGCGAGGTTCATCTCCCAGATCCGGACGTCGTCGTCCTCGTAGAGCACCGTCGTCCCGACGCCTCCCATCGGATCGTCGGCGTGCTCTTCGCGGAACTTCTCGAGCCGCTCGCGCAGCTCAGGTGTGACCTCGGCGAAGTCGGGGGCCTTGTGCTTCATCGCTGGGTTTCCTCGCGGCTCGGGGTGACGCAGAGGGAACCTCAGCTCGCGCGGAACCGCTACCCGCCGGAAGTCACCCGCGAGGCGAACCGCCGAGGCTCTTCCGACACAGATCCTTCAACATCCCGAGAACGGTGTCGACGTAGGAACTGTCGTCTTTGACGATTCGCATCACCGCGAGCCCCTGCACGGTGGTGATGACCAGCGTGCGGAGCGCGCTGCGCTGCTGGCGTGCCGTCGCGTCCGGCGTGAGCGCGAGATCGGCGTCCTCCAGCATCTTCTCGAAACGATCGGCGACCGGCCGCAGGTGTGCCAGGAGCTCGTCGTCCGTGCGCGCCGCGATCACGAGCTCCAGGCTCGCGTAGGCGGTGGGATCGGAGTACGCCTCCCAGACGAAATCCACCGCCGCGTCGATCGCGTCGTCCACCGGATCGCGCTGTTCCAACGCCCGGCGGAACTCGGCCAGCCTGCGCTCCGCCAGGTGTTCGACGGTCGCGGCGAGCAGGCCGGCACGCGTCGGGAAGTGGTGGAGCTGGGCCCCGCGCGAGACCCCGGCCCGTTCTGCGACGTCCGCCGTCGCGGTGCGCGCATAGCCTCGTTCGACCAGGCATTCGAGCGCCGCGTCGAGGACGCTCTCGCGTGTCGCCATGCTGCGAGCCTGCGGCTTGCGCGCGGTTCTCCGCACGACATGCTCGCGAACGCGCGCAGCACTCATCCCGCGTTCTCCGACGCGCCGCCGACCACCCCGCGCGCCTCGCGCGAGCTCGCCCCGCGGGCCGCCATCAGCTCGCGATCTCCATGCCGTCGAGATCGCCGCGATCGCGCCACGCTTTCAGGATCCGGAAGAACTCCGGCGAGCCGCCGCCGTAGAAGCCATCCTGATCGGCCCGCTCTCCCGGCTTGCCCTCGTTGTTGTAGTAGCCAGGTGTGCAGTTCTCGAGGAAGGAGCGAGCGCGTCCGGCCTTCGCGATGCAGGTCTCCACCCACGCGGCCTCGCCCTTCTCCGTGACCTCCACCCGGCGCGCGTTGCGGCCGACCGCCGTGCCGATGATCCAGGCGATGTGCGCGGCCTGCTCGTCGAGCAGATGGGTGTAGCTCGCCGTGAAGCCCGCCTGGGGGTTGCTCATGACGTAGCAGTTCGGGAACCCGTGCACGTGCATCCCGTGCAGCGACTGCACGCCGGCGCTCCATTTGTCGGCGAGACTCTGGCCGCCTCTCCCGAGGATCTGCATGCCGGCGCGGCGCGAGTAGTCGGTGCCGACTTCGAACCCGCTGGCGTAGATCAGGCAGTCGAGCTCGACTTCCCGGCCCGCCACGACGACGCCCTTCGGCGTGATCCGATCGACTCCCTTTCCGCCGGTATCCACCAGCGTCACGTTGGGCCGATTGAACGCGGCGAGATACTCGTTGTGGATGCAAGGCCGCTTACAGAGCTGCCGGTACCAGGGCTTCAGCGCTTCGGCGGTCTCCTCGTCCTTCACCTCGGCATCGATCCGCGCGCGAATCTCTTCCATCTTCTGGAAGTCGGCGATCTCCGCGGCACGGGCGATCCCCTGCTCCGAGAGATCCGCGCCGTGTCCCTTGCGGAGGTGGGCCAGGACGCCTCGCACCAGCGCGGTCCAACCGTCGTTGACGAGATCCTCGGCCTGGGGGATGCCGGAAACGAGGTTGTTGAAGTTCTCCATGCGATGGCGATGCCAGCCCGGCGAGAGCGACGCCGCCCACTCCGGATCCGTGGGGGGATTGTGCTTGACGTCGATCGACGACGGGGTTCGCTGGAAGACGTACAAGTGCTCGGCCCACTCGCCGACGTGGGGCACGACCTGCACCGACGTGGCGCCCGTGCCGAGGATGCCCACGCGCTTTCCGGAGAGGCCCGTCAGGCCGCCCGTGGCATCCCCGCCGGTGTAGGCGTAGTCCCAGCGGCTGGCGTGGAAGGAGTGCCCGGCGAAGCTCTCGATGCCCGGGATGCCCGGGAGCTTCGGACGATTCAGCGGCCCGGTTGCGAGGCACACGTAGTGCGCGCGCATCCGGTCGCCGCGGTCGGTCGAGACGATCCAGCGCGCCGACTCCTCGTCCCAGCGCAGCTCCTCGACGCGCGTCTGGAAGCAGACGTCGCGGTCGAGTTCGTAGTGGCGCGCCAGCGTCTTGCTGTACGCCCGGATCTCCTCGCCGTCGGCGTACTTCTGCTTCGGCATGTAGCCGGTCTCTTCGAGCAGTGGCAGATACGTGTAGGACTCGATGTCGCAGGCAATGCCCGGGTAGCGGTTCCAGTACCAGGTGCCGCCGAACTCCGACGCCGCGTCGACGATGCGGAGGCTCTCGACACCCGCTTCGCGCAGATGCGCACCCGCCAGCAGCCCGCCGAAGCCGCCCCCGACGATCAGCACCTGGACCTCGTCGTCGAGCGGGTCCCGTTCGATCGGCTCGGTCACGTAGGGGTCGTCGAGGTAGTTCGCGAAGCGACCGGCGACCTCCACGTACTGGTCGTTGCCATCGGGGCGCAGGCGCTTCTCGCGCTCGCGGCGGTACTTCTCGCGCAGGGCCTCGGGATCGAATGCGAGATCCGTCGCGGTCCCGGCGGACCGGGATTCTTCGTTCGTGCTCATGGCCGAATCCTTTCGAGTCCCGTACCTCAGGCGGGCAGGACCTGGTTCAGGAAGCGGAGAACCGGGCTCTCCTTGCGAATGCGCTCGATGTCGGCCTGTTCGAGCCGGTGGTACGGAACGGGCTCGTCGACATCGAGACGGCGGCGCACCTCCTCCAACGGGAGCGGGAGCAGGGCCTCCCAGTCGACACCGGCCAGTGTTTTGGCCTTGTGGCCTCGTGCCACTGCATGCCGGAAGTAGCCGGCGCTGTCCGAACGTCCCCCGGAAGACAGGAAGAGGACGGCCAGCCGGCCCAGGATGGTCCAGCCGTAACTACCGAGCTGTGCGTAGCTGAAGCCCAGCAGGTGGAGTTCGCCGTGGATGTCGGAATCCCACCCGTTCAGGATGTGCCAGAGATCGTGCATATCGACGACGCGCGCGGCCATGGTGGGAAACGGTCCCCCGAGCTCACGCGGCACCTGCTTGCGGATCGCATCGGCAAGGCCCGCGGCATCGAAGTCCCGCGTCGCGGTCCACTCGAAGTAGGCGCGCCCGAGGCTGCCGGCCGGCATCGCGGCCAGCGCCTCGCGATCGCTGAGCGTCGCCTCGAGATCCCGCCCCGCCTCAAGAATCGCCCGGGCCTCCGGATCGGCCATCAGCGCGTGGTAGAGCCGCACGGCGGAGGGTCCGGAGAGCGAGCCGATGAACTCGCCGATCAGGTCGGTGCGGTCGGGATCTCGGATCACGCCTCCCAGCGCTCGCAGCGCCCGCACCAGGTCCGCGGGCGTCAGCCAGCCACGATGGGGCGGCTCGACCGGTCCTGTGGCCATCGGATCCTCCTGCGGCGCGCCGCGTTGGCCGATGGATAGCCGACCCGATAAAAAAATCAAGCATGATTGTTTGATTACATTCCGTGGCGCGGAAATGTCCGCATCGGGCTCGTCGTGCGCGGGCGAGAGGGGGCGTTGCCGTCGGCCGACTCGCTCCAGGCCCTTCCGATCCTACCTGCTTGCCGAGACTCTTCGATTCGTCCGATTCGTCTTCTACCGGAGACTTCGCGAGGGGACGTTCTTTGCGAAGTTTCGTTGCGCGGCCGCGCGAGGACTCTTCAGCTCTTCCGCGCTGCGTGGCCGCGCAACGAAACTTCGCAAAGAACGTCCCGGTTCCCGCGTCCCGGTTCCCGCGTCCGGGTTTCCGGGGCGTGCCGATCCGATCGAGCAGCGCCGCCACGTGCAGCAGCACGCGGACCGGATCCGACGCCACTCAGTAGCCCTCCGTCTCCGGGTCCCAACCGAAAACACGCACCATCGTGTCGCGGTCGAGCCGGAGGGCGCCCAGGCGCAGCTCGAGCTCTCGCCCGGATGCCTCCGGATGCCGCATCCGGATCCCGGCGGTCGCGAGCTCTTCGGCCGCCCGGTTGAGTTGCGACACGACGGCCAACTTTTGCGCGGCGCTCATCGCCCGCCACGCCGCAATCTGGCGACGCTCGATCTCGGCGGAGGTATCGCGCGACTGCGGACGGCGGGACATCGAACGTCAGGATACCCGCGGATCCGGTCGCGGGAACTGCGGCGATCCGGGGCTGCCCGAGTGACGGTCGGTCGTCACCGCCGCCCGGCCTCCGCCTCGACTCGATCCCAGAGCGGCGCGAGATGCAGCTCCCCGATCCAACGCTCGAGGTAGCCCCGGTCCAGATGTCCTCCCGAAGCCGCGACGATCCCGACGACATCGCGGAGCTGCCGCTCCGATTCTCCGGCTCGTGCCCACTCGAGCTTCGCCACGATGACCGCCAGCGGATGGAGCGTCACCGGCGCCGGCGTGCTGGCCAGGCGGCTTCGTAGAGCGCATCGCCCAGGAGCCGCCGCAGCATGCGGGCGCGAGCCTCCGCCGGCGTGAGTTCCGGTTCGCGTGCGAGCGCGCCGAGAACCGAGATCTCTCGTGCCTGCTCCGACATTTCGAAAGCGAGCTCGACCCGGCGCGCGCCCCCGAGCCGCTGCAAGACGGCGCGCTGCACGGCGAGGGCGTCAGGGCTGGTGTCTCTCGGCTGCATGGCGGCATCGTACGTCATCGGGTCGATCCGACGCACCGGCGATTCAGAACCGCCACGAGATCGCGACGGCAGCGCGCTCGCCGGCCGCCGGATCGGGCTCGTCGCTCACCCGGTGTCCGTGACGGCCGATCTCACGCACACGCTCGATGCCCTGCGCACGCTGCCCGAGCTGCACGTCAGCGCCGCCTTCGGGCCGCAGCACGGCCTGCGCGGCGACGAGTCTGCGGCAGGGCGCTCACCGGATGGACCGGATCTCGGATCGGGATGACCATCGGGCGGAGGGGGCGTTAGCCTTCCGGCTCTGCAGACAGGAGGTCGGCCGGATGGCGAACCGCAGCTTCACTGCGATCCTCGAGCGTGAGGGTCACCTCTACGTAGCGCTCTGCCCCGAGCTGGACGTCGCGAGCCAGGGCGCCACCGTCGAAGAAGCGACGGCGAACCTCAAGGAGGCCGTCGAGCTCTTCCTCGAGATGGCCGACCCGAGCGAGGTCGCCGAGCGACTGCGAGGAGAGGTCTACGTCACGCGGTTCGAAGCCGCGCATGGCTAGGCTGCGCGTCCTGTCCGGACGCGAGGTCTGCCACATCTTGGCGGCTCGTGGCTTCGCGAGATCCGGAGGCGAGGTAGCCTCATCGTCATGCAGCGTCGCACGGAGGACGGGACCATCACGGTACCCGTTCCCGACCATCCCGAGCTGAAGCCGGGGACCTTGCGGTCGATCATCCGGCAGAGCGGCCGGCCGCGAAGCGCGTTCGAAACCTGATTGGACGCGGCCAGCTACCCGAGCCACCGTCCGGTTCGAACGTAGGCGCGAAGGGACGAGAGGACGCTCATGCAGTTCGGGATCGACCGTCTCCTCCAGGATGCACTGCTGCGCAGCCCGCTCGCCGGCCGCCGGATCGGGCTCGTCGCGCATCCGGCGTCCGTGACGGCCGATCTCACCCACACGCTCGATGCCCTGCGCGCGCTGCTCGATCTGCACGTCAGCGCCGCCTTCGGGCCGCAGCACGGCCTGCGCGGCGACAAGCAGGACAACATGATCGAGTCGCCGGACTTCACCGATCCGGTCCACGGCATTCCCGTGTTCAGCCTGTACGGCGAGGTAAGGCGTCCGACCGACGCCATGCTGGAGCACTGCGACCTGCTGCTGATCGACCTGCAGGATCTCGGCTGTCGCATCTACACCTTCGTCACCACGCTGTGTTACATCCTCGAAGAAGCCGCGCGCCTCGGTCGCTCGGTCTGGGTGCTCGATCGTCCCAACCCCGCCGGCCGGTCCGTCGAAGGGCTGCGCCTGGTCGACGGCTGGCAGAGCTTCGTCGGCGCGGGTCCCCTGCCGATGCGACACGGGATGACGCTCGGCGAGATCGGCCGCTGGTACCTCGACGTCGCGAAGCTCCAAGTCGACTACCACGTGGTCGAGATGCAGGGCTGGGAGCCGGAGGCGGCGCCGGGCTACGGCTGGCCGCTCGGCGAGCGAAGCTGGATCAACCCCAGCCCGAACGCCGCCAACCTGTCGATGGCCCGCGCGTATGCCGGCACCGTGCTGCTGGAGGGCACCACACTCTCCGAAGGGCGCGGCACGACGCGTCCGCTCGAGCTCTTCGGCGCGCCCGACCTCGACCCGCGCGCGCTGCTGGCGCACATGCAGACCGTCGCGCCGGAGTGGCTCGCGGGATGCCGTCTGCGCCCCTGCCACTTCGAGCCGACCTTTCACAAGCACGCGGGCCAGCTCTGCCACGGGCTCCAGATCCACGTCGACGATCCGCACTACGACCACGCCGCGTTCCGGCCCTGGCGGCTCGTGGCGCTGGCGCTGAAGAGCGTGCGCACGCTGCACCCCGGGGTTCCGCTGTGGCGCGACTTCCCCTACGAGTACGTGTACGACCGCCTCGCCATCGACGTCATCAACGGCGGCCCGGCACTGCGCGCGTGGGTCGACGACGACGGTGCCACGCCCGCGGACCTCGACGCGCTCGCACGCGCCGACGAGCGCGCATGGGAGGAAGAGCGCAGCGGGTACCTGCTCTATCGCTGAGCAGCGTCGACGGGAAGGTCGCCCTCGTCCTGCACGGGCTGTGCAAGTCGGCCAGGCGTGACGCGCGAGGACGTCGTACAGGTCGGAGGGCGAATAGGACACGTCTGCCGACCAGTGGCCGAAGCCCCCGTGGTCGTTCACGGCTTCCACCCACTCTGCGAGGAACTCCCGCTTCGTTCGGCTCTGCGGGGAGTCCTCGCCCTTCACCTTCAGCACGAGACGAAGATCCCCGGATCGTCGGAGGAATCCTGGCCGGGGTCGCCATCAAGTAGCCCGCGGGCCCTGCTTGCGCACGAAGCGCTGTCGTTCGCGGTCGTAGCCCGGTGCACGGTGGGCGCCGCGAACCGCGAGTTGACGATCAGACGGTCGATGCCGCGAATGGAACGGACAAGGCGAACAAGCGGGCAGTTCGTGTCCGATAACGCCCGAAGTGCCGACACCCTCGGGGATATCGGGCCCTGGGGCGCCGGGCAGGGCTTCGGAACCATCTTTCGGCTGTGAATCCCCCCTCGAGCCGGATGCATGAGCGGCGTCGGTTCCGGACCGAGTGAACCGCTTCACAGCGCACACGGCCACGCGTGGGAGATCCTCCCAGGTGTCGACTTCAGCCTGCGCGGACTCGGAGGACGCGCTGGTCCAGGCTGACGCCGTGTCGTCCGGGCCGATTCGTCGCTTCTCGCGACGCGACGTTCGGGAGAAGTCCATGACACAGCACAGCAGGCGCCGCCGGATGCACCTCGGACGGGGTCCGACGCTGGCCTTGGCGGCGGCGATGCTCGCTGCGCCGCGTGCTCCGTCGCAGCCCGTGGAGGCCGCGACGTTGCCAACCAACCCGGAATCCGTCGCAGCGCTGGGCCGGCTGGAGCCGAAGGACGGTGTCGTCCGCGTCGCGGGGCCCTCGCTGATGGCGGTCGTCGTGGCGCGGCTCCTCGTCGAGAACGGCGATCGGGTCGAGCAGGGCCAGGAACTCGCGCTCCTCGACGAGATCGAGATCCGCGAAGCCGCCCTCGCCCTGGCGGAGGCCCAGCTGGCCAACGCAACCTCCGAGCTGAAGCGCAACGCCAAGCTGCACGAGAGCGACGTGATCTCCGATTCGCTACGCGACACCCTCCATTTTCACGTCCAGGTAGCCCGGGCCGAGGTGCGCCGCGCGGAGGCCGAACTCGAGCGTTGCCGCGTGCGCGCTCCCTTCGCCGGCCAGGTGCTGGTCACGCATGCACGCGACGGCGAGCGCGTGGGGCCCGACGGGATCCTCGAGCTGGGCCGCACCCAGGACATGTACGCCATCGCGGAGGTGTACGAGAGCGATATCCGCCGGGTCCGTCTCGGCCAGCGTGCCACCGTCACGAGCCCGGCGCTCTCGCGCTCGCTGGCCGGGGAGGTCGATCGCATCGGACTCCGGGTGGGCAAGCTCGATGTGCTGGGCACCGATCCCGCCGCGCGCACGGACGCGCGGGTCGTGGAGGTGGAGATCCGGCTCGATCCCGAAGACGTTCCCATCGCGGCAGCACTGACCAACCTGCAGGTGGAGATCGAACTCGCGCCCTGAGCGGGGTCGGCGAAGACGACATGTGGAAGATCCCGCTCGGCTGGCTCCAGCTCAAGAAGCAGAAGCTCCGCTTCGCCGTCGCGCTGCTGGGAATCGCCTTCGCGGTGTTCCTGATCCTCATGCAGCTCGGCTTTCGCGAGGCGCTGTTCGGGAGCGCGGTCCGCTACCACGAGCTCCTCGACTACGACATCGTCCTGGTGTCTCCGGAGACGGCGTTCCTCGTCCAGCCGCGTTCGTTCTCGCAGCGCCGGCTGTACCAGGCGCGCGCCGTGCCGGGCGTGGCGTCGGTCGATCCCGTGTACGTGGGGATCGGGATCTGGAAGAATCCGGTGACCTACGAGGTGCGCTCCATCTTCGTGCTCGGCTTCGACCCGCGCAACGCGGTGCTGCCGCTGCCCGAGGTGGAGCGTCAGCGACAGCGCGTCCAGCTCCAGGACGTACTGCTCTTCGATTCGGCGTCGCGACCCGAGTATGGCCCGATCGCCGAGCGCGTGGGCGCCGGCGAGCGCGTCGAGGTGGAGCTCAACAACCGTCGGGTCCGGATCGACGGGTTGTTCACTTTCGGTACCTCGTTCGGGATCGACGGGAGCGTCCTCACCAGCGAGACGAACTTCTTGCGCCTCTTCCCGGGCCGGGAGCGCGGCCTGGTCGAGCTCGGCCTGCTACGCGTCGATCCGACGGCGGATGTCGAGCGCGTGCGGGACGCGGTGCGGGAGGTGCTTCCGCACGACGTCCTGGCTCTCACCAAGGCGGAGTACGTCGCCAAGGAGATCCGCTACTGGAACCGCAACACACCCATCGGCTACGTGTTCGCGATGGGCGTGGCGGTGGGACTCGTGGTCGGCGGCATCATCGTCTACCAGATCCTGTTCGCCGACGTGAGCGACCACCTGGCCGAGTACGCGACGCTCAAGGCGATCGGATACTCGAATCGCGTCCTGTCGGGCGTCGTGATCCAGCAGGCGGTGATCCTGGCCGTGCTCGGGTACCTGCCGGGGCTGCTGATCGCGATGGCGCTGTACCGCGTTTCGTCGGCCGCGACGCGGCTTCCGCTGGCGATGACCGTCGAGCGAGCGCTGCTCGTCCTGTGCCTGACCATCGTGATGTGTTCGATCTCGGCGCTGGTCGCGCTGCGCAAGGTTCGCAGCGCCGATCCGGCGGAGGTGTTCTGATGTCGGACGAGGTCTCGGAGCCGATCGAGCTCGATCACGTCAACCACTACTTCGGCACGAGCTCGTTGCGGCGACAGGTCCTGCACGACGTCAGCCTCCGGATCCGCGCCGGCGAGATCGTGATCGTGACGGGGCCGTCGGGGTCCGGGAAGACCACCTTGCTGACGCTGATCGGCGCGCTGCGATCGGCTCACGAAGGAAGCGTCCGCGTTCTCGGCTCGGAGCTGCGCGGAGCTCGTCCTACCGCGCTGGCCACTACACGCCGGCGCATCGGCTACGTCTTCCAGGCACACAACCTCCTGAATGCGCTCACGGCCTCGCAGAACGTCCAGATGGCGCTCTACCTGGACGCCGCGATCGGCCGGACGGAGGCACGACGCCGGGCCGAGGCGATGCTCGACGCAGTCGGGCTGGGCGAGCGGGTGGCGGAGTTCCCGGAGCGCCTCTCGGGCGGGCAGCGCCAGCGCGTCGCCATCGCTCGGGCGCTGGTGGCCGAGCCTCGGATCATCCTGGCCGACGAGCCGACCGCCTCCCTCGATCGACAGTCGGGCCGCGAGGTGGTGGACCTGATCCACGACCTCGCGCGCAAGCGCGGGGTGACCGTCCTGCTGGTGACCCACGACAACCGCATCCTCGACATCGCCGATCGGATCGTCCATCTGGAAGACGGACGCCTGTCGTCCTTCACGCAAGCGGTGACGGCCAATGCGCAACACATGATGAAGATGCTCGTCCATGCCAATCGGAAGGGCGAGCTGACGCGCACGGTGGCGGGGCTTCCGAGTGAAGAGTTCGGCGTCCTGCTGGGCCAGGTCACACGTGAAACCGAGGAGTTCCTGGACGCCGTCGAGCTGGGCGAGGAGGAAGCCTTCCAGAGCATGCTCGAGGAAGCGCTCTCGGCGTTCACCTTTCGCTTCGGCGAGCTCGTCGAGGCCGAGCGTGCCTCGCTCTTCGTGGTCGTGGCCGAACGTGACGAGCTGTGGCTCCGGGTGGCGCGGAGCGAGCAGGGGAGGCCGGTGGACGTGCGCGTCCCGATCGGCCGCGGGATCGCGGGGCACGTTGCGCGCTCCGGACGGGCGCTGCGAGTGGACGACGCCTATCAGCACCCGCTGTTCAACCCGGACGTCGATCGCGAGACGGGCTTTCGCACCCGTTCGATCCTGTGCGTTCCGATCCTCGATCGTGCGGGTCGGGTCTGCGCAGTGGCGCAGCTGCTGAACAAGCGCGGTGACGAGACGTTCGACGAGACCGACGAAGAGCGATTCGCGGCCTTCGCGGGATCGATCGGCCCCCTGCTGGAGAGCTGGACGCGGATGCGGAGCCAGCGAGGGGCGTACGGATAGGACGAAACGTCGACAGCGGGCGGATCGATAACGCCCGAAGTGACAACACCCTTGCGGACATCGGGCCCTGGGAACAGCCGCGCTCGGCTTGCCGGAGCTCGCGAACACAGGCAGACTCCAATCGATTGCGGCTCCCCTTCTGGAAGAGATTCGCAAGCTCTCGGTGGCCGAGCGGCTCGAACTGGTCGAGGACGTCTGGGACTCGATCGGCGCCGAAGGCGACGCTCTCCCGGTGCCCGAGTCACATCGCCAGGTACTCGCTCGTCGGCGCCAGGAGCATCGCGATCACCCCGAGGACGTCGTCGCCGGGGAGGAGGTCCGCGCTCAGCTCCGGTCCGAGGAGTGAGTCGCCGCGCCTCGTTCCGGCGCGCGGCACGGGACGACGATCACTCCGCTCGCGACTGGTACGAAGCGCGGCGCCCGGGGCTCGGTGCCGCGTACGTGCAGCGACGGGAGGCCTGCGTCGCGCAGATCGAACGGAACCCGGAAATCGGGACGGTCATCGACGAAGACACCCGTACCTTCCAGTCGGCATGCGCAACCTCGACCTGCGAGACTTGCCAAGGCTCCTTCAGGCCAATCCACTGCGCGAAATGCTGAGCGATCGGAGAGTGGGATGTCTGAGCGGCATACCGCCGTTCCTAGTTTGCCCTCCGCGAGCGAAGCCTCAAACCCTCCGCTCAGCCCTCTACCGACGCTCTCGGCCCCGATCCTGCTCTCCGGCGATCCACACGAAATCCGGAAGAGCCGAACTTCCTATCCGCGGAGCTACGAATCAAACCGTCAGCTCTGCCGCCGGCCTCGGGCAAGCCCTACGAGTCCCACGCCCAGGAGAAGGGCCGTGGAGGGCTCGGGGACGGCGAGGACCTGGCTGATGCCGAAGTCGGGCGAGGACACACCATCACTCGA
>CAYOHN010000060.1:0-14525 GCA_964403735.1 uncultured Spirochaetales bacterium
CCCGGAGCCAGCCTCGGCCATCACGCCCACGGCCTGCCCGTCGCCTTCGAGGCTGCGGCGCAGCGCCGTCTCGAGCCGCCCGATCTCGTCGTCGCGCCCGACGAACTTCGAGAGGCCTCGTGCGCGCGAGCGGTCGAGCCGCGTGCGCAGTCGGCCGACGCCCTCGAGCTCGGCCACGCGCACGGGCGTCTCCAGGCCCTTGATCTTCGTCGTGCCGAGATCGCGCAGGGCGAAGTAGCCGTGGACGATGTCGAGGGTGTTCTCGGCGAGCAGCGCCCGTCCCGATTCGGCGAGCGCCTCCATGCGCTGCGCGAGTCCGACGGTGTGTCCCTGCGCCGTGTAGTCCATGCGCAGGTCGTCTCCGATCTTGCCGACGATCACCTCGCCCGAGTTGAGGCCCATGCGGACCGAGAAGTTGAGCCCGTGTTCGACGCGTAGCGCATCGGCGTAGGTCTTCAGCGTCTCGGCGAGGTGCAGCGCCGTGTAGCACGCGCGCTGCGCGTGATCCTCGTGCGCGATCGGCGCACCGAACAGCGCCATGATGCCGTCGCCGGTGTACTGGTTGACGGTGCCTTCGAAGCGGTGCACGCCTTCCGTCAGGATCTCGAAGAAGCGTTCGAGGATCCCGTGCCACTGCTCGGGGTCGAGCTGGCCGGCCAGCTCCATCGAGCCCTTCACGTCGGCAAAGAGCACGGTGACCTGCTTGCGCTCGCCCTCGAGCGCGGACTTGGATCGGAGGATCCGGTCGGCGAGGTGCTGCGGCGTGTAGGAGCGCGGATCGCGGGCGGGCGGCGCCGCAGCGGGTGCCGGGACGCGCGCGTCGGTCCCGTCGAGCGCGGCGCCGCAGCCGCGGCAGAAGCGAGCGCCCGGCGACGAGGACGCGCCGCACGCGCCGCAGGCCCGCTCCTGCCGGGCGCCGCAGGCCTCGCAGAAGGAGGAGCCCGCGGGGCTCTCGTGTCCGCATGCGGCACAGTTCACGGGCGGACTCTACCGCGCTTCCTACGCGGGGCCGGCAGGGTCGGGGGTCGGCTCGGCCGCGCGTGCCGAGCGCCACAGCCGACACAGATCGTGGCGCACGAGGTCCGCGCCGAGCAGGCGCGCGAATCCGAGCATGGCGGCGGCCTCCTTGGACCGGCTCCAGGCCCGCTCGAAGAAGCGCTCGCCGACCACCTCGATCGGCCGGTACTCGCCGACGGCGCGGATGTGCGCGTCGGTGAGGCTCCCGAAGTGCGGCGACTCGAGGAGTCGCAGCGCCTCGGCGAGCGAAGGCCCGGTCAGGTCGCGTTCGAGCGTTCGAAGCTCCTGCCTCAGCGCGTTTCGTAGCTGCTCGTTCAAAGTGGGAGACTCCGCCCGGGCGTGAAAAGACCATAGCGGACGGCCTGGCGTCGCGCGGTGAAGCGGCTCACACCGCCCAGGCTCTCCACGCTTCGGACGAACTTGCGATGGCCGACGACCCTCTCACGGAGCGAGCAGCCGGGCGACATCGCGCGCACGGCCCCCTGCGCCCATGTGCGTGAAGTCCGCGTGCGCCCGCTCGAGGTGCGCGCGTCGGGCCGGCCCGTCCTCGAGCGACTCGGCGCGCTCGAGCAGCACGAATGGCGCGAGGTTGCAGGCGCCGGTCTCGGCGATCAGGCGGTCGGCGGTCGCGAGGACCTCGTCGATCCGCCGCGCGGCGTCGGGACCGCCCTCGGCGCGCAGCGCCGCCGCGAGCGTCAGCGACATCTCGGCCGCGGCGACACGGAGTCCGCGATCGAGCAAGCTCGCGAGCGCGGCCTCGGCGGCGGCGCGTGCACCCGGTCCGTCGCCGCGCGCGAGGCGGATCCGGATCTGCAGCGGCACCAGGGGCAGGATTCGCTGCAGGTCCGAAGCCGCACTCGAGGTGGCCTCCTCGATGGCGAGGATCGCCTCGTCGATCGCTCCAGATGCGACTTCCACCTGGGCGAGCCCCGTCTGCGCCATCGAGCGCGCCATCGCCGTCCCGAGCTGCTCCGACAGCTCGAAGCTGCGCTGCACGATCGCGCGGGCGCGCTCGGTTTCGCCGGCGAAGCACTCGAGGTACACGAGCGCCATGCAGCACCAGCTCTCGGACTCGGTGTCCCCGATCCGGCGCGCGATCTCGATGCCCAGGTCGAGGTGCTCGCGCGCCCGCAGCAGCGAGTCGCAGAACGTCCCGCCCATGCCGAGTTCCATGAGCGCGCCGACGTGTGTGCTCGCCCACAGCTTGACGCCCCACTCGGGATGCTCGCGGGTCTGCTCGGCGAGGGCCTCGGCGGCGGCCCGGTGTTCGGAGAGCTGTCCCTGCAGACGGCGTGGCACGAGGGACGGCCAGAGCGCCATCGCGCGCAGCTCCGGGTCAGCCGCGGTGCGGATCGCCGCGGCGAACGCTGCGGCGTGCTCGAGCGCGGAGTCGAGACGAAGCTGGTTGGCCTCGGCCACCGACATCCCCTGATGGAGAAGGGCCACGTGCACCGGCTCGCCGCTCGCTTCCGCCCAGCGTCGGCCGTCGTCGAAGAGGCGACGCGCCTCGTCCGACTCGAGCGGAAAGCGGATGCTGAGCGCGAGCAGTGCCCGACAGGCCGTGGCGCCGAGCGCCGCGGCTGCGGGCTCGTCCTCAATGCCCTGCAGGAGTTCGCGGACACGCTGCCAGTGGTGGCGCGCCTCCGCAAAGTCGCTCTTGCCGACGTAGCCGGCGGCGCGCGCGTGCCACCGAGCGGCGTCGAGAGCGGCGCCGGCCTCCGCGTGATGGTGCGCGAGCAGGGCGGCCTGCTCGTCGAGGCGATCGGCGTCGAAGCTCTCGGTGGCGCGCGCCACGGCCGCGTGCGCCGCGCGGCGGCGATCGCCGAGCAGCGACCCGAGCGCCACCTCCTGCGTCAGCGGATGCTGGAACGAATATTCGGCGACCGGGTAGAGCGACTCCTCGTAGACGAACTCCGCGTTGCGCAGCATCGCCAGGCTCTCCGCCAGCTCGTTCGGCGCGAGGTCGATCACCGGCTCGAGGATCGGGCCGCGGAAGCTCTTGCCGATCACCGCGGCGGTCTGCAACACGCGCTTCTCGCGTTCCGGGAGGCGATCCATGCGCGCCGCCAGCAGGGCCTGCACGGAGCTCGGAACGGGGAGCTGCGCGATCGGCGTCAGCAACCGATGCCGGCCGCGCGTGCCCTCGAGGTGCTCCGACTCGAGCAGCGACCGGACGATCTCCTCGGCATAGAACGGGTTCCCGCCGCTCCGCGTGTAGATCGCGTCGGCCAGTCCGGCCAGGCTCGGATCGCTGCCGAGCAGATCGCCGAGCAGCTCGCGGATCGCGTCCGCGCCGAGCGGCGCGAGTGCGATCTGCTGCACGTGCGAGCGCGCCATCCACTCGGCGCGGTACTCGGGGCGGTAGTTCACGAGCAGCAGGCCGTGCGTGCCGGCGATGGCGTCCACCCAGTCGCGGATCCACGCCTCGCTCGCGCCATCGAGCCAGTGGAGGTCTTCGACCAGGATCAGGCCGGGTCGCTCCGCGGGCGCCTGCCGGAGCAGCCGGCGCGACACGCTCGTCAACTGCCGATGCCGTGCCTCGGCCTCCATGCGCGGCGCCGGCTCGGCCGGATCGGCGACGCCGAGGAAATCGAACAACACCGGTAGGACGTCGCGGAAGCCGGCGTCGAGCAGCAACAGCCGGCCGGCGATCTTCTCGCGCGCAGCGCGCTCGTCGTCGCTCTCGCCGATCGCGAAATACGACCGGAAGACTTCGAGCACCGGAATCAGCGGAATGCTCTTGCCGTGCGCCACCGCCCGGCCCTCGTGCACCGCGAAGCCCGCCGCGCGGCAGGATTCGAGGAACTCGAAGCAGAGCCGGCTCTTGCCCGTTCCGGCCTGCGCGACCACGCCGACCACCGCGCCGTGGCCCGCGCGTGCGGCGGCGAGCGCGGCTTCGAGCGTACGCACCTCGTGGGCGCGGCCGACGAAGCGCGAGAGCCCGCGCGAGCGCGACACGTCGAAGCGATTGCGCGCCGTGCCGACGCCCGCCAGCCGGTGCACCCGCAGCGCTTCGCCGCTGCCCTTCACGCGGAAATCGCCGAGGTCCTCGAGCGCGAAGTAGCCGGACACCTGATCGGCCGTGGCCTGCGAGACGAAACACGCATCCGCCTCGGCCAGCGACTCGACCCGCTGCGCGAGCCCGACAGTGTGCCCCTGGGCGGTGTAGTCCATGCGCAGGTCGTCGCCGATCTTGCCGACGACGACCTCGCCCGAGTTGAGCCCGATGCGCGTCGCGAAGTCGAGCCCGTGCTCGCGGCGCACCGCGCGTCCGTATTCGCGCAGGCGCTCGAGCAGCTGCAGGGCCGCGTAGCAGGCGCGCTGCGCGTGGTCCTCGTGCGCGATCGGCGCGCCGAACAGCGCCATGATGCCGTCGCCGGTGTACTGGTTGACGGTGCCCTCGAAGCGGTGGATGCCGTCGGCGAGGATCTCGAAGAAGCCCTCGAGGAGGCAGTGCCAGGCCTCGGCGCCCGCCTGCTCGGCCAGCTCCATCGAACTCTTGACGTCGGCGAAGAGCACGGTGACCTGCTTGCGCTCGCCCTCGAGCGCGGCCCGCGACCGCAGGATGCGCTCGGCGAGATGCTTCGGCGTGTAGGCCCGCGGTGCGCGAGGGGAGGGCGCGCCTGACCCAGCGGCCGGCCCGGCCGCGCCGGCCCGCGCCCCGCACTCGCCGCAGAACTTCGCGGCCGGCGGCAGCTCGCTGCCACAGCCCGCGCAGCGCGCGGCGAGCGGCGTCCCGCACTGGAGGCAGAACTTCGCGCGCTCGGGGTTCGCGTGGCCGCAGCCGGTACAGCGCAAGGCGTTCCCTCCGGCCGTCCCGTTGGCCTCGGCAAGTTCCATAGCGCAGGTCCCGGCATTCTTCGTTCCGAGAGAAGCCGCGGATCGGCCCGCCGCTCGTGTTACGATCCGCAGCGCCATGACCCTGGAGACACGCAGCTGCCCTCGGTGCCACCAGGCGAACCGCCCGGAGGGGCGCTTCTGCGACGGTTGTGGCACGCCGCTGGCGCTCCGCTGCGCGGGCTGTGGCGCCGAGCTGCGCGCGCAGGCCCGCTTCTGCGATGGCTGCGGTGCGCCGGTGGCGCGGGCGGTGGCCGAGCCGCGCGCGGTGCGAGACTACACGCCGCGTCACCTGGTGGACAAGGTGCTCGCCACGCGCTCCTCGCTCGAGGGCGAGCGCAAGCAGGTGACCGTCTTGTTCGCAGACGTGAAGGGCTCCCTCGAGCTTTCGCGCGACGTCGACCCCGAGGTCTGGCACGGGATCCTCGAGCGCTTCTTCACGGTGCTGACGGACGCCGTCCACCGCTTCGAGGGCACCGTCAACCAGTACACCGGCGACGGCATCATGGCGCTGTTCGGCGCGCCGATCGCGCACGAGGACCACGCGCAACGCGCCTGCTACGCCGCACTCCAGATCCGCGACGACCTCGCGCCCGTCGGGCGCGACGTGAAGCGCGAACACGGCCTCGGCTTCTCGACGCGCGTCGGGCTCCACTCGGGCGAGGTGGTGGTCGGCAAGATCGGCGACGACCTGCGCATGGACTACACCGCGCAGGGCGCGACGGTCGGGCTCGCCGCGCGCATGGAGCAACTCGCGTCGCCCGACACGATCTACCTGTCCGACACGACGGCGCGTCTCGTCGACGGCTACTTCGCGACGGGCGACCTCGGCGAGTTCCCGGTGAAGGGTCTGGACGTGCCGGTGCGCGTGCACCAGCTCGACGGGATGGGTGCGCTGCGCACGCGCTTCGACGTTTCTCGCGCCCGTGGCCTCACGCGCTTCGTCGGCCGCGACGGCGACATGACGACGCTCGAAGCCGCCTTCGCGCACTCGAGTGCCGGGAACGGGCAGGTGGTGGGTGTCGTCGCGCCGGCCGGTACCGGCAAGAGCCGGCTCTGTTTCGAGTTCCTCGAGCGCTGCCGCAGCCGCGGCATTCCGGTGATCGAGGGACACGCGCTCTCGCACGGCAAGAACATCCCGTTCCTGCCGATGCTCGAGGTCTTCCGCGACTACTACGGGATCACGCCGCAGGACGATCCGCGCAGCGTCCGCGAGAAGATCGCCGGCCGGCTGCTGCTGCTCGACGAGAGCTTCCGCGACGCGCTCCCGATCGTGTTCGAGAACTTCGGCGCGGCGGATCCGAGCCGGCCGGCGCCGCCGATGGACGCAGAGGCGCGGCAGCGGCTGGTCTTCTCGGTATTGCGCCGCGTCGTGCGCGGCGAGGACCAGCCCTTCGTCGCCTTCCTCGATGATCTCCACTGGCTCGATCCGACCAGCGAGCTGTTCCTGTCGCAATGGGTCGATGCGCTGCAGGGCGCGCGGTCGCTGCTGCTCGTGAACTTCCGCCCGGAGTTTCGCGCCGACTGGATGCAGCGCTCCTGGTATCGCCAGATCGCGCTTTCGCCGCTCGGACCCGACGCGATCCAGGAGCTGCTCGACGATCTGCTCGGCCGCGACCCGAGTGTCGCGGGGCTTGCCGCGCGCATCCACGAGCGAACCGGCGGGAATCCGTTCTTCACCGAGGAGGTCGTGCAGGGACTGATCGAGTCCGGGAAGCTCGAAGGGACTCGGGGCGCCTACCGACTGATCGAGCCCGTCGCGCGCCTCGAGATCCCGGGCAGTGTCAAGAGTCTGCTGGCCTCGCGCATCGACCGGCTGCCGGAGCGCGACAAGCATGTGCTCCAAGCGGCAGCCGTGCTCGGCAAGACCTTCGAGGAGCCACTGCTGGAGGCGATCGCGGAGCTGCCGGCGGCGGACCTGCGCGCGGCGCTCGATGCGCTGAAGCGGGGCGAGTTCCTGTACGAGGAGTCGCTCTACCCGGTTGCGGAGTACGCGTTCAAGCATCCGCTGACGCAGGAGGTGGCGCTCGGCTCGCAGCTCGGCGAGCGCCGCAAGAAGCTCCACGCGGCCGCGGCGCAGACGCTCGAGGTTTCGCTCGCGACGCGGCTCGACGAGAGCGCCGCGCTGCTCGCGCACCACTGGGAGGAGGCCGGCCGCGTGCGCGAGGCGGCGCGCTGGCAACGCCGCGCGGCGCAGTGGGTGCGCGGGCGCGATTCCGTGCAGTCGATCCGGCACTGGCAGCGCGTGCGTGCGCTCGCCGGCGGGCAGGGCGATGACGAAGAGGCCAGACGCTTCGTGCTCGAGGCTTGTAGCTCGATCGCGATCATGGGCGGCTGGCGCCTCGGTCTCTCCGCCGAGGAGATGACCGAGATCGGCGAGCAGGGCCGTGCGCTCGCGCAGCACTTCGGCGACCGCAACGCGCTGGTCGGGATCGTGTTAGCCGAGGCCGTGCGCAAGGGAGTCGGCGGCGATACGCGCGCCTACTACGAGGGGGCCCTCGAGGCGGAGCGTCTGATCGACGCGTCGGTCGGGCCCGAGCAGCGTCTGAACGTGCAGCTCGGTCGCAGCTACTCGTCGACGTGCATCGGCCGCGCCGTCGAGGCCCTCGTCGAGACCGAGAAGACCGCCGCGCTCGCGGGCGCGGACCTGCGGGCGGGATTCGAGACCTTCGGCTTCAGCGCGGCGCTCTTCTGCCACCACATCACGGGAATCACGCTGGCCTGGCTCGGCCGACTCGACGAGTCGCGCGAGCAATTCCTGATCGGCCTTCGGCGCGCGCGCGAAGGCGACAGCAAGGAAAATCTCGGCTGGATGTTGATGAACACGATCCAACCCGCGTGGCTTCGCGGTGCGCCTCTGGCCGGAGTGCCCGAGCCTCGCGCCGGTTCTCGTCCAGGAAACGCTCGAAGAGGAGATCGTATTCCAGCGGGCAGACGTGGCTCAGATACAGCGCATAGGAGACCAGCGAGCCCACGCCCGAGCCGCGCGCCGCCGCTCACGAGGCAATCGAGATCGCCGAGCGCATGGCCAGCCGCTACTCCACCGCTGCCGGGACCTGCCATCTCGCCTTGGCGCACCTCACCGCGAAGAGCTTCGAGGAGGCCGCGCAGACGGCGAGCGAGGCGCTCGCGCTCGTCCGCGACTCCGAGGTCGCGCGCGAGTTCGAGGTGGCGGCGTTGAGCGTCCGCGCGCAGGCCCTCGTGGCGCTCGGCGACGCCGCCTCCGCCGTTCCGCTCGCGCGCGAGGCGGTGGCGCTCGCCGCCGCGCAGCCGAGCTTCGGCTACGGCACGGACGCCTGCTGCGCGCTCGTGCAGGCATTGCTCGCACACGAAGGCGTCGCCGCGCGCGCCGAGATCGAAGCCGCGATCGCGCAGGCCTTCGCGTGGCTCGCCGAGTCCGGCGCCGAGGCGCTGCGCCCGCGCGTGCTCGAGGCGCGCGCCGCGCTCGCTCGCGCGGCGGGGGACGCGGCTTCGAGCGAGAGCGATCTCGCCGAGGCGCTGCGGCTCTATCGCGCGATGGGCGCGGACGGCCACGCCGCGCGGCTCGCCGGAGTGGTGTGATCCCGCGTCCCCGCTGTGAACTGGATCACGGCGGAACGACCTTGCAACGCACGATGCTGGCGGCAACCAACGCCGCCGAGGAGGCTCCATGGCGCCGCGTCCTGCCAACGAGATCGTTCGTCAGCTTCTCCTCGACCCGGAGGGGCGCCGCAGCCCGTATCCGCTCTATCACGAGCTGCGCGACGCGGCGCCGGTGCATCGCAACGAGTTCGGCTCCTGGATGCTCTCGCGCTTCGACGACTGCCGCGCCGCGCTGCGCGATCCGCGCTTCGGCAAGGACTACCCGCGCCAGACCGAGGCGCGCTTCGGACCGGAGTGGCGCGAGCACCCGTCGCTCGCGCGCGGCGAGCACTCGATGCTCAACGTCGATGGCCCCGAGCACACGCGGCTCCGCAAGCTCGTGGTCAAGGGCTTTACGCGGCGCCGCGTCGACGCGCTGCGGGAGACGATGGAGCGCACGGTCGCGGCGTTGCTCGACGACTACGAGAAGCAAGGCGGCGGCGACCTCATCGAGAACGCACCGTGCAGATGGCCGCGCGCGTGACGACCGCACCCGTCAGTGCGTGCGGTGTCGAGATCCCTGCCGGCGAGCCCGTGATCGTAATGCTCGCAGCCGGCAATCGCGATCCCGCGCGCAACCCCGAGCCGGACCGCTTCGACCTCCGCCGCGAGGACGTCGATCCGCTCTCCTTCGGCGGCGGCGTGCACTTCTGCCTCGGCGCTTCGCTCGCGCGCCTCGAAGTGGACGTGGTGTTCCGCGCGCTGCTCGCGCGCTTCGGCACGATCGAGCTCGCGAACGAGCCGCGCTTCATGGACCGGCTCACCTTGCGGGGTCTCGAGTCGCTCGATCTCGCGTGTCGCGCCGAAGCGTCACCCGCCGCGCGCGCGGCGGCGCCGCGTCCTGCGGCGATCGCCCCGCGTCCTGCGGCACCGGCGCCGCTCGATCTCGACGCTGCGGTGCTCGGCCTCCGCCCCGTCGACGACGGCGCTTGGCGGGAGGCGCTGCGCGCGCGTGCCGAGCGCGGCGAGATCGTGCGTCCCGATCACGGCGAGACGGCGCGCCTGCTCGCTCGCACCGCGGTGCTGAACTTGTGCAGCGCCGCGGAACTCGACGCGCTCGCGGCCACCGCCTACCCGATGAGCTTCGAGCCCGGCGACGCGCTCTGCGTCGAAGGCGCTGCGTCGAACGAGGTCTACGCGATCGCCGAGGGCGAGGCGCTGGTCACGATCGCCGGCAAGGGCGCCGGCAAGGTGGGCGAAGGCGACGTGGTCGGCGAGCGCGGCCCGCTCGAGAACCGCGCCCGCAGCGCCACCGTCACCGCCGTCACGCACATGCTCACCTGGGCGATCTCGCGCGAGCGATTCCTCGGCGTGGTCGAGCGCAACTCCGCGCTGGCGGAACGGATGCGCGCAGAGATTGCGAAGCGTTACGAGAAGTAGGCGAAGCCGCTCAGCGCGGTGCCAGCACCATCTGCGTACAGCGGAAGAGGGCGATCGTCCGGCCCGTCGCCTCGTTGCGGACGACGGAGTCCCAGACGTGCGTCTGGCGGCCGAGGTGCGCCGGGGTGCAGCGACACGCGACGCGTTCGCCGACGCGCGCCGATGCCAGGAAGTTCGACTTCAGCTCGATCGTCGTGAACGACGCGCCGGCCGGGATGTTGGCGCCGCAGCCGATCGCCGCGCACGTATCCGCAAGCGCGATGATCGCGGGCGCAAACAGGAAGCCGGTCCCGGCGATCAGACTCTCCGTGACGTCGATGTGGCCGAGCACCAGATCGGGCGCCGCGTGGTCGAAGACGCAGCCCATCTGCCCGGGCACGAGCGGTCCGAAGAACTCGTTCATGCGCCGCGCGCGGGCGAGGGGGTCGTCGGATCGATCGGAGTCGCTCACGGGTTCACCCTTCCGCTGTTCCGCATTGCTCCGAGCTTCACTCCAGTACGCGATGCCACGCGGCGATCGCTGGTTCTCCGAGCACCGCCACTTCCGCTTCGACATCGGCGACGAGGGAGTCCCGATCGGGCGCGGCCTCCAGCAGTCGCTGAATGTCCCCAAGATCCTGCTGGCCTGCCGCATAGAGCTTGAGGAGGACGAGATCCACGGGCCGCACGACCGGGACGCGGGTGCCTTCGAGCACGCGCGGCTCCGCACGCTCGATGGCGCGCCGCTGCCAACCGCGATCACCGACGACCAGATCCACAGGAGGCGCCGAACCGCTGCTGACCCGCACTACGCCCGCCAGCGGATCGCCCGGCTCTCCGACGCGGATCTCGACCTCCAGGCCCCGCTCGCGAAGGGCACGCCAGGTCGAAGGCAGCAGAGCGTCGGAGGCGACGGTCAGCAAGTCGACGTCACCCGTTGCGCGTGCCACGCCGTGGGCCGCAACCGCGCTCGCGCCGATCAAGGCGAAGGAGATCCCGGCCTCTTCGAGTCTCGAAGCCACCGCTCCGAGCAGGCTCAATCGAGCTCCATTGCGACGGAGGGGCGTCGTCCGGCATGCCGTTCGCGCGCGAGGAGACGACGCGCCTCTCGTCGATCGATCCCGCGTTCCTGGGCAAGCAGGTCGACGGCTCGCTCCCCGAGCGCGAGCGCCTCTCGCACGCGCTCCTCGATCTCGAGGCGCCCGATGCGCTCCTGCTCCCGAGCGACCAGGTGATCGGCCACGGAGGAGGGTCTCGTCATGGCCAGACATTCGCACGCAAATCGACGGGCTGCACGCCGGGCATCGACCCTCGCTCCGACCGACGAGTCGCGCGGGAGGCGCTACGGCATTCCGAGCTCGGCGCAGAAGCGACGGAAGGGCAGCACGGTGGCGGCGCCGGTCTCGTAGTGGCGCTCACCGAGGTGCACCTGATAGAAGCGCGGGATCCGGGTGCGCTCCGCGAAGTAGGCGATGGCGGGGCTCGCGCTCCGATCGCCGCTCTTGCACTCGACGGCGAAGAGCGGCTTTCGATCGCGCAGCACGACGAAGTCGATCTCACGCCGGTCGGTGTCGCGCAGGTAGCGCAGCTCCATCGCATGGCCTTCCGTGTCCTCGATCCAGTGGCAGTATTTGAGGAGCTGACTCGCCACCAGATTTTCGAATCGGGGGCCACCCTCTGGCGTCGTCGACCAGTCCCAGAGGTAGAGCTTCTGCGATTTCTTGACGGCGCGGATCCGGGGTGAGCCGAAGGGCGGGATCCGGAAACAGAGGTAGAGGTTCTCGAGGATCGTGATCCAGCGGTCCACCGTCTTGTGATCGACCTGGAGATCCTCGCGCAGACTCTTGATCGAGAGCGGGGAGCCGACCCGCTCCGGCAGCATGTCGACGAGCTGCTCCACGAGCGAAATCTCGCGGACATTCTCCAGGTCTCGTAGGTCCTCGCGAACCACGCGCGCGACGCGATCGCGCCGCCAGATGCGATGTTCGCGCTCGTCCTGCCGCAGCAGCGGCTCGGGGAATCCGCCGAAGCGCAACAGCGCATCGAGATCGCTCTTCGCCGGCCGTGCGCTCAGCTCGGCCAGCGAGAACGGATGCAGGCGGAAGTGCCGGTAGCGGTTTGCGAGCGAATCGCCGCCCTTGCGGTAGTAGTCGAGCCGCGCCGAGCCGGTCACCAGGATGCGACGTCGCGACTTCTCGGTGTCCCAGATCCCTTTGACGAGGTTGCGCCAGCGCGCGTACTTGTGGATTTCGTCGAACACGAGGAGCCGCTCGCCCGGCGGCAGCTCGACGCGGCGGATTCGCGCGGCCGAGCGCGGATCGTCCCAGTTGAAGTAGGCGGGGTGCGTCTCGTCGGCACCGGCTCCGACGAGCGACAGCGCGAGCGTCGTCTTGCCCACCTGCCGCGGCCCGCCGAGGAACACCATCCGGCTGGCGAGGACGGGGGCGATGACGGGCCCGAGAGAGCGGGGACGAGTCTTCATAGAGTGGACAGTAGTCTATTTTACTCATGAGTAAAGTAGACTCGAGTCGAGATCTAGCAGCCTGCTAGAAACCGATCTCGCGCACCAGCCGCTCCGCGTGTTTCGGTGCGCCGATCGCCGCGTAGCCTCGTTGGGCCTCGCGAAGCAGGTCGACGCGCGCGGCATCGTCGCCGAGGACCCCGGCCAGCTCGGCGCGCCACTCACAGAGCGCGGGGGAGAGCAGCTGCGCGCCGGTGCGCTCGATCAGCGCGGCAGTCTCGCCGAGCGCGGCTTCGGCCGCGTCCCGCGCGCCAGCGCCGTCGCGGCGGAGCAGCGCCCGCGCCCGGACGCCGTGCGCGGCGGCTTCGTATGCGGCCCGCAGCGAGCGACGGCAGAGCGCGATCGCGTCCTCCGCGGTGGCGATCGCAGCCGTCAGATCGCCGGTTTCGAGCAACGCCTCGGCCAGCAGCGCGGCGGACATCCCGGCGTTCGCCTTGTTCACGCGCCCGTGGAGCTCGAGCGAGGCGCGCGCCGGCTCGATCGCGTCGGTCGCGCGCCCGGCCGCGAGGTGCGCGCGGCCGAACGCGAACTGCGTTGCGGCCACCAGCGCCTGTGGCTCGCCGAGCCTGCGGCTGATCTCCTCGCCCTGACGGGCGCTCGCAAATGCCCGCTCCGCGTCGCCCGCGTAGGCGTAGGCCTCGGCAGCCCAGAACCCCGCATAGGCCGCGACCTCCGGCGTCCCATGCTCCTCGCCGAGGCGCCGGCAAAGAACGAACGCTTCGTGTCCCTCGCGCAAGCGACCCGCCCAGCAGAGATCGAAGCCCAGCCAGAACGACGCCACGGCGTGGGGATGCATTCCGATCACCCACTCCTCGGGAGGGATGTCGCGCGGGAAACGCGCCAACGTTTCCTCCGCCATCCGGATCGTTTGCGGGATCCGGGCGGCGAAACCCAGGGCGTCGGTGAGATACGCCCACGCACTGGCCTGCAACGCGACATCTCCGATCTCGAGCGCCGTGCGCTGGTTCGCGGTCGCCAGTTCCAGATATTCGGCGTTGTCGCCGTCGCCGCCGCGCGCACGGGCGTAGACCATGGACAGCTTCAGATGGGCGCGTCGATCCCCGATCGCGTCGGCGAATCGCTGGCCTTCCTCTCGCAACGCACGTGCCTCGTCGAGCCCGGTGCCGACACGCCAGCTCACGTTCAAGAGCTGCGTGCAGGCGGCGATGCCGAGCTCCGCCGCCTCGCCATCATCCGGCAGCTCGCGCAGCAGCGCGCGAACGCGTCCCCAGTGGTGGGTCGCGGCCGAGTAGTCTGTCGCCCCCACCCACTCCGCCGCGCGGCGATGCCAGCGCGCAGCGACGAGTGCCTCGCCGGCGTGCTCCCAGTGGTGCGCGAGCAGCGGCGCGCGCTCAGCGAGATGCTCCGTTTCCTGCGTCTCGATCGCGCGCGCCACCGCGGCGTGCACCGTGCGCCGCCGCTCTCGGAGCTGGCTGCCCAGTGCCACCTCCTGCGTCAGCGGATGCTTGAACGAGTACTCGACGACCGGATAGATCGCCTGCTCGTGGACGAACTCGGCGCGGCGCAGCGCCGCGAGCGAAGCCTTCAGCTCCTCGGCGGGCAGCTCCGCCACCTCCGCCAGCAGCGGCTCGGGGAAATCCTTGCCGATCACCGACGCGACTTGCAGCAGCCGCTTCTCGCGCTCGGGCAGCCGATCGATGCGCGCCGCGAGCACCGCCTGCACGGTCGCCGGGACTTCGAGCTTCTCGATCGGCGTCACCAGACGGTAGGCGCCGCGGGTTCCTTCGAGATGCCCGGACTCGATCAGTGTCTGCGCCACTTCTTCGGTGAAGAACGGGTTGCCTCCGGTGCGTTCATGGATCGGTGTCGCGAGCGCGGCGAGGCTCGGGTCGCTGCCGAGCAGGTCCCCGAGCAGCTCGGCGATCGCGTCGCGTCCGAGCGGGGTCAGCGGGATCTGCCGATACCACGACTTCTGCATCCACTCCGCGTGATACTCGGGTCGGAAGTTCAGCAGCAGCAGGTTCCGGCTGCCCGCGCGCGCATCGACCATCTGCGCCAGGAACTCCTCGCTCGCGTCGTCGAGCCAGTGGAGGTCCTCGATCAACGTGAGGGTCGGCTGATCCTCGCTGACGCTCTGGATCACCTGGCGCATCACGGCGAGCAGCTGGCGCTGGCGCGCCTCCGGGTCGAGGCGCGGCGCCGGGCGCTG
>CAYOHN010000061.1:0-14389 GCA_964403735.1 uncultured Spirochaetales bacterium
GATGCAGATCCCGGAGCCCCACGCGCGCCGTCAGTCGAAGAGCCCGCGGACGGCAGCGATCGTCGCCGGAATCGAGCTCGCCAGCACGACGGCCAGCACCGCCGGCACGACGAAGCGCAACAGCCCCCGCCACAGGAAGAACCAGCGCACACGGCCGGCGCCGGCGGCCAGCTCGGCCTCGGGGTCGGCCATCCACCAGCCGACGAACAGCGAGATCGCGAGACCGCCGAGGATCAGGAGCACGTTGCCGGCGATCTGGTCCATCACGCCGAGCACCGCGAGGTCCAGGGCCGCGGCGATCCCCGTCACGCCCACGAGCGCCCCGAGCGCGAGTGCGGCGACGGGTCGCGACCAGCCGCGATCCACGGCGCTCGAGACGACGACCTCGAGCAGCGAGATCGCCGACGTGAGCGCGCCGACCAGCAGCGCCGCGAAGAACAGCAGCCCCACGATGCGGCCGGCGGCGCCCATCTCCGCAAACGCATGCGGCAGCGTGATGAACAGTGCGCCGACCGTGCTGGCGTCCACCTCCTGCTGCAGGCCGAGCGCGAACAGCAGCGGGAACACGACGAGTCCGGCGACGAACGCCACCGCGAAGTCCGAGAGCGCGATGAGCACGGACTCGTCCGGCAGATCGGCGTCGCGCTGCAGATAGCTCGCGTAGGTCATCATCGCGCCCATGCCGAGGCTCAGGCTGAAGAAGGCCTGGCCGGCGGCATCGCGCAGTACCTCCAGCGATAGCAGCTCGCGGAAATCGGCTTGCAGATAGTATGCGTAGCCGGCGCCGGCGCCGTCGATCGTCGCGGCATACACCGCAAGGCCCGCGAGAATCGCGAACAGCAGCGGCATCAGCAGCACCGATGCGCGCTCGATGCCGGCCTTCACGCCGCCGGCGACGACGGCTGCGGTGATCGCGAGGAAGCCGAGGTGCCACGCGACGGCAGCCGGTCCGGCGGCGATGGCGTCGAAGTGGGCAGCGGCGTCGAGCGGGAACCCCCGCCAGACCGCCTCCACGGTGTAGCGCAGCGTCCAGCCCGCGATGACGCCGTAGTAGCTGAGGATCAGGAAGCCGGCCGCGACGAACAGCCAACCGAGCGGCCGCCAGCGAGCGCCGCCGAAGTGCGCGAGCGCCCGCAGCGGCCCGCTCTGCGCGCCGCGCCCGAGCACGCACTCCGCGAGCAGCACCGGCAGTGCGATGCCCGCGGTCATCGCCACGTACAGCAACACGAACGCCGCGCCGCCGTTCTCGGCCGAGAGCTACGAGAAGCGCCACATGTTGCCGAGGCCGACGGCCGATCCGATGGCGGCGAGCACGAAGCCCGCGTGGCTGGCCCATTGCTCGCGCGGCGCCGTGGGCATGGCGACAGCTCCTGGCGTCGGTGGAGGGGGCCGGCGCGGATCCGTATCCGTGATGAGGAACCCCGGGGGCGACCGGGAGCGTATCGCGCCGCCGGGCGCCTGCGCATCCGCGGGACGAACGCCGGCCGCCGCCCGGCACCCCGTTTGACAAGTCGAGGTGCTGCCATAACTTCGAGTGCGTTTCGTGGACACCCGAAAGGGGGCGATCGGCTTCGACGGGTGGTCGAAGGGAAACGCTGCGTGCCGACGTCGTCACATCCGTCGCTAAACAGGTGGCACCGTTGGTAGTAACAACTGCCGACTCTGACTACGCACTCGCGGCCTAGCCGAAACTAGGTACGCGACGACCGTCCCCGACGCCTTCTAGGGGGTCGCGGTCGTCATCAGAGGGCTGGTCGTCGGCGTCCTGTCTGGCCGCGCCGGCGGCGAGAAACAGGCCGGGCTGGGTGCGGCTCTCCTGCTTTCGTGACCTGCCGCATCGAGATCGAACGGAAGCTACGCACGTAGACGCGATTTCTGGACATCATTCGGACCCGGGTTCGATTCCCGGCGCCTCCACCATAACTACCTGATTTTTAAGCTGCTTTTTCGGCCGGTTTCGCGGTGGATCCACACTGGATCCACATCGCGGCCGAATTGCGTCGACGAGAGCCTCGTCCGCGAGGTCCGTTTCCGCTTGACCGCGCTCGCGCCGCGTTCGAAACCCGTCGTCACGGCGCGCGGCGGCACGTCCGCACGGCGACGCTCGCGTCGGGCCTTCGCGCGGACATCCACGATCGGCAGATGTCGTCTGCCCGGGGATGGCTACTCGAGCTTCTTCTTCGCTGCGTCGGTCGCTTCGTCCGTCTTGCGGCCGGTCTTCTCGAGCGCGCCTTCGTTCGGATGCGTGATTTCGTCGAGAGCTTCGCCGATCTTCTCCCGCTACTCGCCGTCGCTGTCGAGCGGCATGACGTTCACGAAGTGGCCCGCCTCGTCGAACTTGCACTGGAACCTCTTGGTCCCGTTCGTGCCCTGATCCGCGGTGCCGTCGATCGTCGCGCCGCCACCGGCCGCGTCCGTGATCTGACCGGTCAGGATGTACGCGGGCTTGACACCGTAGACGCTCGACACCTCGCCTCGCTGCGGCAGTGGGCGGCCATGCTGCCGCGACTCACGACCGGGCCGTTTCCCCTCTGCTCCGACTGCGGCGCTGCGCTCGAAGCGAGCGCCAAACCCATTTCGCCAATGGTTGCCAGGGCGATTGCCCGCACGCTCGAAGGACTCATCGCATCTCCTCCTCGTGGCAAGATTTACTCGCGGAAGCCGTGGGAACAGCCTCCCTCCAGCGTGCTTCCAATGAGGCATGGTGTCGCATTCCGCTGGCATCGATCCGTTGCAGGCCGGGATCACGCGGATAGCGTGGCGCGCGCACTTGTGCCGCGCGCGGTCCGAGGGGAAGGGCATCGTGCCGTATGGTTCGCCGCCCTCGTTCCTGGCGCCTTGGCGCTCGGAACTCGGAGGAGGAGCCGCTTCGGGCCGCGCTCTACGCCGCCTCGGTCGGCGGCCGCACCGCCATGGGCCAGCGGGCAGGCCAGCGCGTCCGGCGCCTCGATTCGTTACCGGCCTGGACGGGCTCACCCCTGGTCGGGCGGGATTCTCACTCACTGGACGACGAATCGAAATTTCATGGAGTCATCGCAAGCCCTCCAATCCCAATCGACGAGCCAAGCCTGGTCTCACTTTTCGTCCTATCCGTACGAAGCGCACCGGCGAGCGGCCCACAGACGCGATCGGATGCAGGCGAAGTTCCGACTCGGGACGCTGCTAGGGCGAGCCGCCGCCGATCGCCGCGTCGTACTCCGCACGCGCCCGGAAGTAGCGCGCCTGGGTCTCGATCAGGTCGAAGCCCGCGCCGGCCGCCTGCACTTCGCGGATGTTGACGGCGAGCAGATCGCTGCTGCCGAGTTCGAGCTTGCGCTGCTCGGCGCGTCGGAGCTGCTGCGCCAACTCGAGATTCCGACGCGCGCCTTCCGTCTGGGCATGGGCGGCCTCGAGCGCCGCCATCGCCTGCCGGATTTCGGCCTCGATCCGCTCGCGCGCGAAGCGCGCCCGGCTCTCGAGTCGGGCCAGCTTCGCGGACGCGCTGGCAACTCGGCCCTTGGCCTCTCGCTGCTGCACGGGGAGCTCGAAGCGGACCAGCGCCTTCAACACCGCGTCGTCCTTCGGATCCAGCGACAGCGAGCCGCTGCTGTCGATTCCCTTCGAGGAGGCGCCGGCGTCCTTCGAGCCTTCGATACGCAGCTCGAGTCCCGGCAGGAGCTGATTGCGCGCGAGCTCCAGCTCGACGGCGCTCTCGCGGATTTCGAGCTCGAAGCGACGCAGCAGGGGATGGGCTTCCGTAGCGCGAGCGACGTCCTCGCGGAAGCGATCCGGCTGCGGCGCCTCCTCCTCCGGGAAGCGCTCGGGCAGCCGCTCCCTCGGCGCCACGAGCGGCGCCCCGTCGCCATCGCGCAGGTAGAGCGAGAGCTGAATCGCGGCTTGCTCCGCGTCGCGTTCCGCCCCCTGCAGTTGCACGCGGCGATCCACGATCAGCCGCTCGTTGTCGACGAGGTCGATGCGCGGAATCGCCCCCCGCGCCACGCGGCCTTCGATCTGTCGCTGGCGTTGCTCCGCGACCTCGACGAGTCGCGCGGAGACATCGACCGCGAGACCCGCAGCCACCCAGTTCCAATACGCGATGCTCGCGTCGCGCTCGAAGCCGATCCGCTCGAGTTCGATCAGCGGCTCGGCACGCTGGACGCCGAGCTCTGCCTTCCGGAGCTGTGCGCGATCGGTGTCGATCCGGCCGTCCCGGAGCAGCGGGACGGCGAGACCGGCGCGCACCTCGCCATCGTTGTTGGTCTTGCGACCGCCTTCGTAGGACGGGAACTCACCCTGGCCGATCCGGTAGCCGCCGAACAAGCGCGCTCCCCAGAGCCGAGTCGGCTGCTCCAGATAGGTGTTGTTCGCGTAGTTCTCGTAGAACCCGATCGGACGAAGATCGCCCTCGGATACGAAACGCGTGTCGAAGCGGCCCTCGGCCGAGCGCAGCGTCCCGGCGGCAATCGCCCGCTCGGCTTCGGCTGCCCGGAGCAGCGGAAAGTGTGCGGAGACCGAGACCAGCACATCCGTGAGCTGGATGGCGTCCGACGTCTCGGCGGTGTCCGAAGCCGCGGTCGCTGCGGCAGGGAGGGTACCGAGCGCGAAGAGCAGCCCCGCCACGAGGCCGAGCGCCTTCACGAGCCGGCCCCGGACTCCACCGCGCGGCGCTCGCTGTTTCCCTGCATGGCCACCGTCGGCGGAAATCCGTTGGCCTGGCGCCAAAGCTCGTAGCCGATACTGACCTGATCGAGGAGCACGAAGCCATTGGCGCGCACGCCCTGGCGTAGGAAGCGCGGTTCTGGCCAGGGATCATCTCTCGGATTCGGAACGACGAGGATCCGGAAGCGGCCGATCCCATCGTCACTGGGGTCGACCAGCGCCACGCGGCCGCCGAAGGTTCCGACGGCCACCGACGGCCAGCCCGCGAACTGCACGGCCGGCCAGCCCTCGAACTGCAAGCGGACCTCGCGCCCCTCCTCGATCAGCGGGAGGTTGTTGCCGTCCACCCAGAGCTCGACGGCCTGGCTCGTGGTCTCCGGCACCAGCATCACCAACGGATCTCCGACTTTCACGAGTTCGGCGCCCGGCGCGGCGAGCAGGCGATACACCGTTCCGGATCGGGGCGCCGTGATCCGCTGCGTGGTCTGCTGCGCGATGCGTCCCTCGATCGCCGTGATCTGCTGACGCTTGCTCGACGCCTCCACCTCGGCGGTTTGCAGCGCGGCCCGCGCCGACTCGATACCCGCCTGCGCATCCGTGCCGGTCATCCCGAGTTCGGCTCGCTTGGCCCGCTCGTCGTTGATCGCGCGCTCCAACGCCCGCTGTGCCTGCTGCTCGCGCGCCCGCGCCTCCTTGAAGGTGCGCTCAGCGATCTCGAACTCGAGATTCGAGGCGAGGCCTTCGTCCGCGAGCTCTCGCTGCCGGCGGAAGTTGAGCGCCGCCTGCTGCGCGGCGGCGCGCGCTGCATCGAGACCATGTCGCGCCGAGGCGACGCCGTCGCCAGCAGCCGCGAGCTGGCTCTCCGCCGCCTCGATCGCGAGCTGTCGGGCCTGCATCAACGAATCGATCTGCTGGCGATAGACGACCACCTTCTCCTCGGACGCAGAGAGCTGCGCAGCGAGCGCAGCTCGTTGATCCTCGAGTCGCTGCAGGATCGAGGGATCGTTGTCGACGATCTCGAGCAACGGATCTCCCGCCACGACCTGCGATCCCTCGATCACCCAAGCCTGGCTCACCCGGCCGCTCACCGGCGCCGCGATCGTCTGGACCCGGTCGAAAGGATCGAAGGCGACGACGCGTCCCGCCGCGGTCACGTTCTGCTGCCAGGGGACGACGATCAACGCGAGAATCACGACGACGAGGAATCCGAGCAGGATCTTCCCGAGGATCCGGATCGCGCGCGGGCCCTCGACGAGTCGCAGCGCCGAGAGAGTTCCGTAACCGTGCTGCCGGGACCCGCTCACGACTCGAGACCCACCACGCCAGGCGCCACCGTCGGGTTCTCCGAGAGACCCTGACGAATCTCGGCCAGGTTCACGATGCGCCGGCAGCGGCCGATCACGTCCGCCCATTCCGAGACCACCAACAGCGTCCAGGGCGCGCGTTCGTCCACCAGCGTATCGAGCACGGACTGACGGGATTTTTCGTCGAGCGTGACGAAGGCATGATCGAGTAGCAGCAGTCGTGGCGTCCCGAGGATCGCTCGCGCCAGCATCAGACGAGCGGCCTGGCTGTGCGAGAGCGGCGCTCCGTCGGTCGCCAGCAACGTGCGCTTGCCGCGCGGCAGCGAGCGCACCTCTTCGAGAAGGCCGACCCGCGACAGCGCTTCGTCCACGTCGGCGTTCGAGACCGACTCCCGCCCCATCCGGACGTTCTCGGTGACCGTGCCGACGAAGATCTCGGGATCGCGCACGAGCACTACCTGTTCGCGCAGGGAATCGAGACGAAGATCGCGAAGGTCACGCCCGTCGAGTCGAACGTGCCCGGATGTCGGTTCGCGGAGACCCGCGACTACGTCGACCAGCGTGCTCTTGCCACAGCCAGGAGGGCCTACGATGGCAACGCGATCAGCGGGTTCCACGCGCACTGAGACCCCGGAGAGCACCGGTCGACTGCCGTAGCTGAGCGACAGGTCGCGGACCTCGAGGGCTGCGGCGCCTTCCTGGCGGTCCGTCCTCGACCCGGACTCGCGTTCGAGCGGCAGATCGAAGAGGTCGCCGAGCTTGTCCACCGCGGCCAGCAAGTCGTAGAAGCTCTCGAGTTGCTTTCCGAGCTTCGCGAAGGCGGCCACGATTGCCGTCACGATCAGCTCCGCCGCGACGAGCTGGCCGAGCGTCAGCTGGCCGCTGACGACGAGGCTGCCGCCGATCAGCAGCAGCGAGCTGCTCGCCAGCACCTGCAGGCCGAGGGCTCCGGAGAGCTGGCGCAACACGATCTGGTAGTGATTCTCACGTGCGGCGACGTAGTCGGAGGCCAGTTCGTCGGCGCGCGCCAACGCGAAGCGACGCCCCGCCACGCTCCGGAAGGTGGCCGGGTGCCGGGCGAGTTCCTCCATCCAGCCCGCCACAGCGTACTTGGCTTTCGATTCCCTGATGGCCGAGTAGACGGCGCCGCGTCCGAGTACCAGCGTCACGAAGGCGATTCCGCCGACGAGGAGCACGCTGAAGGCCAGCATGAGCGGGTGGTAGAGCGAAAGCACGCCTACACCAACGAGCGTCTGGAGGAGGACCGCGGTGCCGTCCACCAGCAGCAGAGCCCCGACTTTCTGTACTGTCACGACGTCGAAGAATCGGTTCACCAGCTCGGGACCGTGCTGATGGTCGAAGACGTCGGTACGCACGCGCGGCAGGCGTTCGGCCAGGTCGGCGGTCACCCGGACGAAAACCCGGCGCTGGATCCGCTCGGCCACGTAGGCCTGCATCCCGAAGAGCAAGGCGCCGAAGGTCAGGCCCCCGAACAGCAGGACCGCGAGCATCAACACCGGCTGGAGCAGCCCGCCGAAGGCCACGGTGTTGACGAGAAGCTGGACGGCGATCGGCGTCGCCAGAGTGAGTCCGCCGACGAAGGCCGCGAAGAGCAGGATGGCCCAGAGGTCCGAGCGATCCGGCCGTACCAGAGCGCGCAGGCGCAGCAGCGGATCGAGCTTCTCGGAGGCGGGTTCGCCTCGGGTACGCGTTCCGCTTTCGGTGGCCGGGAAGCGCGGCTCGACGAGAGCCCAGGGAAGCACCGAGACGGCGTCCCCGACTCCGAGCCGGGCGGCCAGGTCGGCGGGATTCAGCCAGACATCAGACTGGTCCGGGGCGGAGATCCGGACACGACCCCGCGCCGAGCCGAGAGCGGTGATCCATTCGGGTTCCGCCGAGGTTCGCTCGCAGCACCGAACCAGCGGAAGCCGTGTTTGCGCAACGCTGATGATCTCGCGCGGAGAAAGCCAGGTGGTTCGAATCCGCAGGCCGTGAGCCATCGCCGCGCTGGCCAGAGCCTCTTGCCAGCTGTCGCAGTCGTCTTCGACTCCGTCAGAGGCCCGGCGCGCTGCGAACGGATCCACCTCGAGGCCCGCGGCGAGCACCACGCGCTCGAGCACGGAAGAAGGAACGCGGTAGCGCGTTCCAGATCTGCGAGCGGAATCCGATTGCAGGGAACCTACTGCCACCGGGCCCCTCGAAGCGGTCATTCAGCGCCTGAAGATAACCTCTCGACCAAGAGATCCGAGCGAGCGGCCGCTCCCCTACCGATTCCATGCTCTCACCGGCCCCCCCCTGGGGGAACCTCGAGGTTTCGACTAGAAAAGCCCCAATCGAGCCGACCAGGACTTTTTGAGACTAGCCTCTCCAGGAAAGCTGTCCGCTCGATTTTCGACTCGCGCGTGGAGGAAGGCGCGGTCCGGGACCAGAGAGAGCCGATGATTCGGCTCGGGCGCTTCGCCGATCTCTATCAAGCCCGCGTAAACCAAGAGCTCGACGAGCGCACCCTCGCCGTCGCCCGCGAGCGTCGCGCGGCTCGCCCGCGATCGGACTGCCGCGCATCGCGGCGCGGGCAGCCGGGAATCTTTCGAGACGACCGGACGTCCGCGACGGGGAGAGCCGGTAAGGTCCACGCGGCTCCTGATTCGAGCGGTCCGTTCCGGAACGGATGAGATCGCCTGGCCCATCCGCTGACACCGGGACGAATGACACGTCGAAGACCCGGATTCCCTGCTTTGCGCATGGCACGGCACGACGCTCCGCATTCTGGCTACCCGACCCAGCCGATTCGGCCCTCGCGGCTGTTTCGTTGTCTCGAGCAGGGTAGACCAGTCCTCATCCGGCCCTCGGCCCTCGCCCGCGAGCCTCTTCGAGAAAGTCGTTCGAGGCGAGCTCGCGTTCGCCACGCTGGATGGCGCGGACGATTCGCTCTGCCACGAAGTCGGGCGACAGGCCCTGGGAAAGCCGCGGCGCTTCACCGGCGATCGGACGGCCAGCGAGACCGGTCTCGGTATGCGGCGGCCGAATGTCGATGACATCGATCTTGCGGCGCCGGACCTCCCGGGCCAATGCCTGGTCGAACGCCGTGAGCGCCGCCTTCGTGGCCGAGTAGAAGGCCATCCCCGCCATCGGACGCTCTGCCACGATGGCGCTGATCTGGGCGATGAATCCGCCCTCTTCGAGGTGGGGTAGAGCTGCGCGTGCAAGGCGGATCGGGCCGACGAGGTTGGCGACGAGGAGGGCATCGATCACCTCGTCCTCGAGATCGTCGACAGCTCCGAAGGCGACGACGCCAGCGGCGTTCACGATGCCGTCGAGTCGCCCATAGTGCTCGACGGCCGCGCCGACGGCCGCGTCGCATGCCGCGCGGTCGCGGAGATCGCCCGCGATGCGCGGCCCGGCGAAGGGGAGCAAACGGAGTCGCTTTTCGTCTCGCCCGAAGGCGACGAGACGAGCGCCGATCTTCCCAAGGTGCGTTCCGATACGCGAACCCAAAGCCCCAGTGGCTCCGGCGACGACGATGCTGGCGCCGTTGAGTGATCGATCCATCAGATCATCCTATGGTTCGGGGGATGTACCCACTCGCTGGACGGTAAATCTTGCCTGGATTTTGTCAAAATAAAAAGTATACAACTACGAGACGGATGCCCGAAAACGCTGAACGGAGCCGGCATTCCCAGTCCACGAGAGGAGAACCGATGACCGAGGTCACCCACGAGCAAGCCATCCAGATCCTCGACGAGATCATGGCCTCCGAGCTGGCCGGCGTGGTCCGCTACACCCATTATGCGCTCATGATCACGGGCCCCCACCGCATGCCGCTCGTCGAGTTCATGAAGGCCCAAGCATCCGAATCGCTCACCCACGCACAGGCGGCGGGCGAGATCATCACAGGTCTCGGCGGCCACCCGAGCCTGAAGGTCGGCGCGCTCGAGGAGAGCCACGACCACGACGTACACGCCATCATCGAGGAGAGCTACCGCCACGAGGTGACGGCGCTCGGTCTCTACCAGGAGCTGCTCTCGGTGGTGGCTGGGAAATCCGTGTACCTGGAAGAGTTCGCCCGCGGCATGATCGGCAAAGAAGAGCTTCACACGATGGAGCTCAAGAAGATGCGCAAGAGCTTCGGGAGCCACTGAAGCCTCACCAGCTGATTCTCATGAAACGACGCACGCTCCTCGTCTGCAACGGCACTCACTGCCGCAAAAAATCTGCCACGTCCGACCGCCTGCGCAGCCTCATTGCCCGGCTCGACGTGGAGGTCACCCGCGTCGGCTGTCAGAAGGTGTGCGATGGACCAGTGGTGGGCGCGCTGATCGACGGCGAATGGCAGTGGTTCGAGCGGATGAACTCGAAGAAGGCTCTGCGGGCCCTGGCCGACTTCGTGAACGACGAGCGCCTCGGCACGCCCCTCGCCAAGCGCATCAATCGGGCACGAGCTGGGAAGCGCAGGTCGTAGCCGATCACGGGATCGAGGCACGAAGACAGGCATGCACCAACGAATTCGGGGAGCGATCCTCGCGGGCGCAGAGCCGCGGCAAACCGTTCGCACGACGGAGCGATGCTTCGGGAGCCCTCGGGCCGGCTCGCCCGGTCCGCGGACTGCGCCGCGCTGGCGCCGACCGCGACGGATGTGGTACTCCGGCGCACGTCGATGGGTTACCCGCGTCGCGCCTTCACGCTCGGCGCCTTCGTTTGGGCAGGCGAAAGCATCTACCTGCTGCCGTACACGCTGCGGCGGGACTACCGCGGGACCCTCATCGAGGTGCTCCAGCTCCCGAACGAGGCGGCACTCGGAGCGCTCTACAGCGTCTTCGGAGTGCTCTGCCTCGGTGCGTACGTAGCGGGTGGGTGGCTCGCCGATCGCGTGTCGCCGCGGACCCTGCTCACCTTCTCGCTGGTCGTGACGGCTCTGGGAGGCGTCGCGCTGGCAACCTTTCCGTCGTCGACCGCGGCCCTCTACGCGCTCTTCGCCCTGTGGGCGTTCTCGACGATCCTCACCTTCTGGGCGGCGCTCATCAAGGCGACGCGCGCCTGGGGCGGCGACTCGGCGCAGGGTCGGGCCTTCGGACTGCTCGACGGCGGACGAGGCCTGCTCGCGGCGGCCGCGACGTCCATTGGCCTCCAGCTCTTCTCGACGCTGGGGGGAGGCGCGCCGGGCCTGCGCGCAGTGATCGCGCTCTACACGGGAGCGTGTCTTCTGGGAGCCGCTGCCACGTGGCTTGCCGTACCGAGCGGGATGTCGCCCGGGACGCCCCGGCAGCGCGCGGGCTCCGCGGCGAAGCTTCGCGCCGTGTTGCGACGACGCAATGTATGGCTGCTGGGCGGCGTGATCTTCTGCGCCTACACCGCTTTCTACGGTACCTTCTATCTGGCGGGCTTCGCGGCGACGGCCTACGGGCAGAGCGCTGCCGGTGGTGCGGCGGTGAGCGTCGCGAGCGGGTGGTTCCGCGCCGTGGTGCCGATCGTCGCCGGACTCGGCGCCGACCGGGTGAGTTCGCGGAGCGTCATCATCGGCAGCTTCCTCGTGCTCGTCGCGGCGTTCGGGAGCCTCGCCCTGGTGCCGCCGGAGGCTGCCGGCCTCCCGGTCCTCTATGTGCAAGCCGCGACGGTGGCGGCGGCCGCGTTCGCCCTCCGCGGGGTCTACTACGCACTGCTCGAGGAGGGCGGTCTGCCGCAGCACCTGACGGGAACCGCCGTCGGCATCGTCGCCCTGATCGGGTACACGCCCGATATCCTGACGCCCTATCTTTGGGGTTTGCTCCTCGACGCCATACCCGGCCCGGCCGGCTACCACGCCCTGTTCGGGTCGATCGCCGTCACCGCGCTGGTGGGGGCACTCCTTGCCAGCCTGCACCGGGCCACGCCCAGGGCCGACGCATGACCCGCACCAGGACACCCGGGGCCCCCGGCTTCCTCCACCGCGCCAACGCGGCGGACGAGGGCATCCACGAGCGGTGGGCAGCGAGCAACGAGCAGTGGTGGGACTGGTACCTCTCCCTCGCCTACGACGAGGAGCCCGACCGCGGCCCGGCGGTCCGGGTCCCACCGCTGCCAGATCTGCCGGCGCCCTCGCTCGCGGAACTCGAGGCAGAGCTGGATGCGCCCTTCGCGCTCGCGCCCGAGGCGATCCAGTCCTTCCGCCGGGAGGGCTACCTGAAGATCGGTCGCGTCTGCTCCCCTGCGTCGCTCCTCCTGCTGCGGCGGGCGCTCGACGCGCTCTTCGCGAGCGCGTTGCACGGCGCTCCGGCCATGCGCTTCCCCAGTCTCGAAATGATGTGGACGATCGACCCGATCGCGCGGGCCTTCGCGGTGAGTCGACGTCTCGCGCGACTCGCGGCGGACCTGCTCGGCGTGCGCGCGGTGCGCCTCTATCACGACAACGCACTCTCGAAGCTGCCGGGGTGCGGCCGGACGCCCTGGCACTTCGATGCCCACCACTACCCCATCGCGTCGGAGAATGTCGTCACGGCCTGGATTCCGCTGCAGCCGACGCCCCGAGCCATGGGGCCACTGGCCTTCGCCCGCGGCATCGAGAACTGGCGGCAGGTGGAGCAGATCTCGTTCAGCAAGTTCGACGACTCCTACGACCGCGGCATCGCGGAGAAGCTCCGGGAGGCTGGCGTGGCGGTCGACGACGGCCCTTTCGAGCTCGGGGAGGTGAGCTTCCACCACACCAGGAGCCTCCACACCGCGGGGCCCAATCGCACCGACCTCCCGCGCATGGCGCTCGCGACCACCTACCTCGAGGACGGAGCGCGCCTCGTCGAGTCGCCTACGCTGATCAGTGGCGACTTCGAGAAGTTCTTGCCCGGGGTGGAGCCCGGCGCGCCGATCGCATCGCCGCTCAACCCGATTCTCTACGAGCGGGATGCTTCGAGGTGACGGATGACGCAGGCGATACCGCGGAGCGGAGCCTGGCCCACTGGAGCGAGGCCGCGCGGTCCGAGATGGACGCCTTCTACCGCGTCGCGACCCTCGACTACCGCGAGCTCGCCCGAGCTTGGGACTGGGCCGGGTTCCTCGGAGAGCGCGCCGCGAAGCGCTCCCCCGTTCGTATCCTCGACGTCGCCTGCGGCAGCGGGAAGTTCCCCGCCGCGCTGCGTCTCCATACGCCGCTGGGCGCCCTCGAATCGAGCCCTCTCCTCCTCGACCTGCTCGACCCGAGCGCCTTCTCCCTGCGCGAGGCGCGCGCTTCCCTGGCCGCCCCGTTCGCGGGAGGCCGCGACTTCGAGTGCACGCTGCAGGAGCTGCCCGCCCACGCCGGCAGGTACGACATGGTCTGGGCCGTGCACGCGCTCTATGCGCTGCCGGAAGCCGAGCTGCCCGCGGGCGTCGCCTCGTTCCTCCGCGCACTCGCGCCGGACGGCCTTGGCTTCGTCGCCCACGCGACCCGATCGGCCCATTACCTGCGCTTCTACGACGCGTACCTGGCCCGCTTCCGGCCCGGCGGCACTCCCTACACGGGCGCGGAGGAGGTGGCGCGCAGCTTTCGCGAGGCGGGAGCCCGGGTGCAGGTGCGCCCCCTCGCCTACGAGCAGGTCATCGAAGACGATGCCGTGCTGGAGGGATTCCTGCAGCGCTGCGTATTCGACTCCGCGCTCGGCCTCGAGGACATGCGCCGGGACGAGGCGCTCGGACCCTACCTCGCCGCGTGTCGCGACGAGCGCGGCCGATCGCGGTTCCGGCAGGACGTGTCCATGCTCTTCATCCGGCGATGAAGAAGACGTCGACGGGGTGCGGAATGTGGCTGCGCCCCCGCTCCTCGACTGCGATCAGATGCAGGTAGCGCTCGACCAGGTCCTGGACGGCGGAGGGGAGACGCTCGCCGTCGACCTGGATGATGAAGTCTCGGAGGGCGACGCCGATCTCGGGATTGCCCTGGACCAGGGGCGTCACCTCGACGGCGGCCTCCACCCGGTTCCGCTCGTAGGTCCAGCCCCATCGGTCGAGAAGCCGTGCGAGGTCCGCGGCGAAGAGCGTGGGTCTCGCGTACTGCTTGTTCCAGAAGCGCACGGCAAGGTCGTTGAGCGCCTCGCAGGGCGCGTGGAACAGGACCAGGCGGCCCCCGGGTCCGAGCATGGCTCTTGCCTCTTTAAGCGCAGCGGCGGGATCGGACAGGTAGTAGAGGGAGTGGACGAAGTGGATCAGCTCGAAGCGATCGGAAGTCTCGAACGACTCGAAGGGCTCGGCGGCCACCATGAGGCGCGCTCCCGGCAGCGCGGCGCCCCGGAACGCGCGTTCGAAGACGTCGCACTCGGTCCGATTCGGGTTGACTCCGACGTAGCGCAGCGCACCCGTGCGGCGGGCGAGAAGGGTCGCGATGGGAACGTCGAGCATCCCGCTGCCGCACCCGACGCTGAGGACTTGGAAGGGACGGCCGCTCCGGACCAACGGGGCGATCCGATCGCCGAACCACTCGACGATGCGCCGCTGCTGGTCCGAGC
>CAYOHN010000062.1:0-14229 GCA_964403735.1 uncultured Spirochaetales bacterium
ATCTGGTCACTGGAAAAGAGCGACTGTGCGAGAAGCGCAGACTCGGTGACGATCATATGCATCTTGAGTTGATAGACTGCCAGATCATCCGGTTGCAGCGATGCCGCTTCCAGTAGCATTTGCCAGCGGTTCGTCGAACCACGTTTGAAGGCGGGCAGCACGCCGCGCACGAACACGATCGCGGCGTGGAGCGCGAGCCCCAGTGCCTGGTCGATCGCGACGTCACGCGGCCAGCGCGCCGACACGCCGAGCACGATGCCGAGCGCGACATAGCCCAGCGCCGTCGCGGCGAACGCGAGCAGCACCGCCAGCAGCAGCCGCCTCAGCGCTGCCTCCGCAGCCAGGCGAGCAGCGGCACCAGCAGCGCCAGCTCGGCGCCGAGGCCGCAGCGGGAGGACGCCGACTCCGTCTTTCGCCAGGGCCGGTCCACGCACTGCGGATCCGGCTCGCCGCCGGCGGGGCCGCCGTCCCAGTCGATCCTGCCGTCGTTGTCGTCGTCGAGATCGTTGTCGCAGGCGGGGCTCTCGGTCGTCCAGGTCTCGTTCCGACAGCCCGGATCGTCGAGATCGGCGAGCCCGTCGCCGTCGTCGTCGATCCCGTCGTTGCAGGCGATCGGCAACGCGCGGACGACGTCGATCTGGAGCGTGCCGCCGAAGATCCCGCTGCGGACGACACTGCGCGCGCCCGAGCTCGGATCCACTCGCGCGACGACTCCGTCCGAGCAGCCGCTCGCGGTGCAAGTGCCCGAGTCGGCCACGTAGAGCGCGCCATCGGCACCGACCGCGATGCCCTCGGGCTGGATCCACGCGGAATCCGTCGAGAGCGCCGTGACCGTTCCGTCCGCGGTGTCGATCCGGAAGACGCCCTCTCCCAGTGTGCCATGGCGGCCGACGGCGACGAGGGATCCCGGCATCTCCCACGCGAGATCTCGCCATGTGTGCCCGAGGAAGCTGGGCGTGACCTTGCTGACACTCGGGGGCGACAGCTCGGCCCGGAAGACCCCGTCGCCGAGCAGTCCGAAACCAGCGACGAGCGCCGTATCGTCGTCCTCGAGGACCAGCGCGAAGCCGGTGAAGATCTGGAGCTGCCCCGGGTTCCCGCCCACCGGCGCCGTCAGCAGCGTCGTCGCGGTGCCGGTGCCGGCGGGATTCCAGGCGACACGATGGATACCGACCGCGTCGTGTGCTAGCAGGTTCCCGGTCGAGACCTCGGCCAGCGGAATCCCGCCGGCCGACACGAAGGGATCGCTGCGACGGGACTGGCGACCCGTCTCGAGGCTGACCTCGAACAGTCCCGATGGGCTCGATACCACCAGCCTGCCGTCGGCGCGTTGCAGCAGACCCTCCGGCTCGACGAGCCGTGCGCCCTGCGAGACGATCTGCTCGGCGCCGGTGGCAGGATCGATCGCGAACAACGTCGCCTGCCCGCGGTCGATCACGAGCAGATCGTCGATCGCAACCTGCATCGGGTCCTCGACGTCGTATTGCGGGCCCGGGCAGCCGGAGTCGTCCGGATGGTCGACCGCGCCGTCGCCGTCGTTGTCGATCCCGTCGCTGCACTCGGGAGCCTCGCGGATGTCGGCGAGGCTGCGGCAGCGCGGGTAGGCGGAGGGGAAGTCGCGGAAGCCATCGCCGTCGTTGTCGAGGAGGTCGAAGCACGCGGGATCTTCCGACGCGTCCGTCACACCGCTGCAGTCGAGATCCGCCGGGAAGTCGACGAGGCCATCGCCGTCGTTGTCGATCCCGTCGTCGCAGTCGAGCCGCTCGCTGGTATCGCTGGGATCGACGCAGCCGGAGTCGGCCAGATCGATGGCTCCGTCGCCATCGTTGTCGACCCCGTCGTCACACGCCGGAGCTTCCCGCGGCGACGTGGCGATTCGACAGCCGGCGTCCGCGGGATGGTCGACCGCGCCGTCGCCGTCGTTGTCGAGGCCGTCGCTGCAATCGGCCATCTCGGTCAGATCGGACCCGTCGGTGCAGCCGGGATCGTCCGGGGAGTCGGCGGGGCCGTCACCGTCGTTGTCGAGGCCGTCGCTGCAGTCGGGTCCCTCGGAGCGATCCCCGAGCGACGTACAGTGCGGGTCGTCCGGGAAATCGACGAGCCCGTCGCCATCTTCGTCCAGGCCGTCGTTGCATGCCGTCGGCGAAAGGATGGCGACGAAGCCCTCGGGTTCGCCGGCTGGATTGGTGCCCGAGCCGACGATCGTGAACTCGCCGGCGCCGTTCACGTCCGAGATGCCGTTCGCGGACTGCAGCGTCCAGCCGTCGAGATCGAGTCCGTACTCGGTTTCCAGCACCGCGGCCAACGAACGCATGCCCTGCGCGGTGTCCCACAGGAACGCGACGTCGTTCCCGGCGAGATCCCGGGTCGTCCCGACGACCAGGCTGCCATCCGGTGTGACGTCGATCCCCTGGCCGCGCGCACTCGTCTGACCCGGCAGCGCGCCGAGCCTCTCGATCACCTCATAGCTGGCTCCGGTCCAACGGACGGGCTCGGGGAAGTTCGTAGTGGAGGGAGCCGAGTTGGCTTCCCCGACGATCGTCGAGCCATCCCCCGAGATCGCCAGCGCACCGGTGCGGAACACCGCTCCGGGCAGACCCGGGAGCGCGTGCATCGAGCCGTTCCACCAGAAACCGGAGGGACCGTTCCCGGAGTCGGTCTCTCCGACGATCACCGAGCCGCTGGTCGTCGCATCGTGCGCCACGCCGGCGTCGCCACCGCCCGGCAGATCGCCGAGATTGCCGATCCCGGTTCCCCCGTTGGGCCAGCGCGCGGCGTTGACGCGCGGCGAGCCGAGGAACGGCAGCTCGAGCCCCGAACCCACGACGACGAGGCCGTCGTCCGACACGCCTTCCCCGGTGGCCGCCCCATCGCACAGGAAGCAGGAGAAGGTACCGAGGAACGTGTAGCCACCTCCAACGGCCCAGCGGAACGCACGGCCGCCGTCGTTGGTCGCCGCCGTCCCGACGATCACGGCACCGTTCGCGGACACATCATTCGCGCGACTGAAGGGCGCCTCCGCAGCGGGTTGACCGAGGCCCTGGAGGCCGGTTGCGGCGGTCCAGCGCACCGCCTGGGTCCCCGTGCTGCCCTCGGCGAAGCCGACGACCGTGCCGGCATCGGTCGAGATCGCGGTGGCGACAGTTCCGACGCCGCCGCCGGGCAGATCGCCCAGGCCATGAAAGGCGGGGGCGTTCTGCGCGGCGGCGGCGCTCGGAAGCGCCAACGCCGCGAGCACTGCAATCCAGAGCCGGGGGGACGGCATAGGAGGTCCAGCCGCTCTCGACTCAGAGTCCCGCGACGAACGCCGCGCAGCTGTCGAGGAGCGGATCGCTGGGCGGAACGTCGCTGCTCACGAGCGTGAGCGAGCCGGTGACGAAGATCGTGCCGAAAATCGGCACCGGCCCGAACTCGGCGTCGATCTCCTGCGTCAGCGCGATGCCACTGTCCCCGCCGCCCACGATGGTCAGCAGATCTCCGATGCTGAGGGGAACGACTGCGTTGACGACCTGGGCGAACGGAGCCGGTTCACCGAGCAGCGAGGCCAGTACCGGATCGGTGACGGCGAGACGCGTGTTCAACGTCATGTCGAATGCCGCGACCCCGAGCAGCGGGTTCAGACTCGCCACGCCGCCGCTGGCGAGCACGGGGTCCTGGAACAAGCAGATGGTGCCGGTCGAAAGCGACCCGCCAATCAGCAACTCGCGACCCGCGATCAGGACGTCGTCGACCGCGATGTCCGCGGGGATCGCCTTCCCGACGAGGGCGCCGAGCAGCTGGAGCAGACCGAGATCGGCGACGATCGTCGTCTGGACGCCGCCGACCAGCGACGTGGTCTCCTGGTCGAACGGCGGCGGGAGCAACGGAAACCCGAGCGTCAGGTCGCTCGGCTCTTCGAGCACGAGATCGATCGGAAGCGCGATCTCGCCGCAGCCGAACGAAGGCACGACGGCGATGGCGACGAGAACGACGAGAAGCCGGGCGCGCAGACTCGCAGACATGGCTGGAACCTCTCGAAACCCCGCAGCCGGGATGTTTCGCTTCTGGACTCGCTCTCGGGCCCGGGCCTCCCGAGCCCGCTCGGCGAGCGCGCGGGTACCATGCACGGTTCTCGAATGAAATGGAATATTTTCTTTTCCATAATGTGTAGGAACCGCAATCCATCCGTAGAATCAGTACGTTGGATTCCCCGTCGAGGACATTTTGCCGGTTGCCGTGTGTGCAAGTTTTCCGTTCGGGCGATGCGGGTGCCGCACGCGGCGCCGACGATCGATCCGCGCAGGGGAGGTCGGAGACGCGCATGCGATCCCAGTCCAGCCGGCGATCGCGCGCCGGCCCGACGCGGGACGGGACGACCCGAGTTCACGGACGCCGCATCCAGACGAGCGCGGGAACCATCACGAGGAAGGCGAAGACACCGTAGAGCAGCACCACGAACATCACCGCGTTCGCGATCGGGTCGACGACGCCGGGGACGGCCGGAAACAGCGAGGCCTTGATCAGCAGCCCCAGATTGGTGTTGCGGATCGTCGTCTCGGTACCGATGGCGATCCGGTCCGAGCGCGAGAGACCCGCCACTCGGCTCGAGACCAGGCCCGCCAGCAGCGCGACCAACGCAAACGCGAGCATCGCAAACAGGGCCCTCGGGCCGTGCCCTGCGGCGTCGACACGGTCCGCCGCGAGCGAGCCGGCGGCGATCAGCAGGATGCAGCCGACGCTCGCCCGGATGCCCCAGCGCGCGATGAAGTGTCGTGCCGCCGGCTGCCAGGCGCCGGTGATCATTCCGAGCGCCAGCGGTGCGAGCAGGAAGCAGGCGATCTCGAACGAGATCCGGCCTTCCGGCATGTCGACGTCTGCCGGCAGGTGTTGCCCCATCAGCGACTCGAGCACGAGGGGGGTCGTCACGAGGCACGCGAGCGTCGTCACGGCGGTCAGCACGATCGACAACGCGATGTTGCCGCGGGAGAAATACGTGAAGACGTTCGACATCGAGCCGCCGGGCACCGCGGCCACCAGCAGCAGACCCACGGCGAGACCCGCTTCGAGCGCGAAGATCCCACTCACCGCGAGGGCGAGCACGGGGATCAGCAAGAGCTGCACGGCCAGCCCGACGAGGACGCCGCGCGGAACGCGCAGGACCTTCGCGAAGTCCTCCCAGGTCAGCGTCGCGCCCATGCCGACCATCGCGAACGCGAGCTGCGCCGCAGACAGGACGTACTCGAAGCGAAAAAAGAGGATGGCGAGGTCGGGCACGGGCGGCGAACCCTCGCTGGTGGCGATGCGCGCCGCTCGCGTCTATAGGCTCTCGTACGTCGCGCGCATCAACGCCGTCGCGCGCGATCCGATCAGGGACATGGCATCCTCCTCGTGCGAAGCGGCGGAGGCTACTCGATCCCCCGGCGCGAGGCAGCCGGCGCCAGGTGTTCGCCGCAGCCCCGCCTTGGCGACCCGGCTAGAGAAGTCGCTTGTAGAAGTGGAGCGAGGTGACCTGCATGCCCTCGCGCTCGTAGAAGCGGTGCGCGTCTTTGCGCTGGAGCCCGGAATCGAGCTGCAACGTCGCGCAACCCTCCGCGACGGCTCGCTCGCCGAGCCAGCGCAGCAGCGCCGTACCGTGGCCCTGCGAACGGTGGCTCGCGAGCGTCACGAGATCGTCGACGTAGAGACTGCGCCCGTCGACGAGGGTCTCGCGAATCCGGAATCCCGCGACACCCACGATGATCTCGTTCACTGCGATGGCGGCGATCCGGTAGCCCTCGCGCTCCTGCGCGCGAACCCGCGCTACGAACGGCTCCTCGACGAGATGCGGTCGCAGCTCGCGCATCACCGGGAAGCAGCACCGGATCTCGGCATCGGACCGCGCAATCTCGATCGTCACTCCGAAGCTCCTCCCCGCCGGCCCGCCGACGGAGCCGTCGATGCGAGTTCCGCAGTGCGACGCCCTCGAAGTGCAAGATGCAGAACCCGTTTCCGAACGATTGGGCAAGATCGCGGCGCCACCCGAACTCCCGGAGCCGGACTCCCGGAGCCGGACTCCCGGAGCCGGACTCCCGGAGCCGGAGCCAAACTCCCGGAGTCGGAGCCAAACGCCGATCGCTGTCCTTTGCAGACACAGTTCGTGGTCCATAGCATCTCGGTACCCGCCAGCCAACGACCGAGCCGGTCGGCACCCTTCCAACCGGCTCGGCGAGAGGAGAACCTCAGTGAATGCGCTGAAGATCCTGCTGATCGCCATCGTCGCCTACATCGGGATCGTCGTCGCGTTCGAGACACTGATCGGAGTCTTCCAGCCCCAGAGCGAGGGCACGCTGGTCCTGATCACGACGGACGACGAGGGCAACCAGCACCCTCGCGTGCTCTCCCGCCTCGAGAGCGACGGAAAGCTCTACGTCGCGGTGAATCACTGGCCGCGCGCGTGGTATCGCCGAGCGCTCCAGCATCCGGACGTCTCGGTCACGATCGACGGCGAGCAGCGGGACTACCGGGCCATCGCCGCCAGCAAGCCCGAGCATCAGCGCCTGCTGGCCGAGCATTCACACGGTCTCGCCTTCAAGTTCCTGACCGGCTTCCCACCGCGCTACTTCGTCCGGCTCGATCCGCGTTAGCCGATTGCTCGCGCGTCAGGCCCCGGGCCCGCAGTCGAGGCACTTGGGAACGGGCTCCGGGCCCAGCTTCAGCTGGCTGCGGAGTTCGCGCAGGCCGGTGCGGAGACCCTCTTCGATGACGGGGTGGTAGAAGGGCATCTCGAGCAGCTCGTCCACCGTTCGGTGGTGCTGGATCGACCAGGCGAGCAGATGCCCGATGTGCTCGGCGCGCGGGCCGACCATCTCGGCGCCGAGCAGGACGCCGGTCCCGTGCTCGCCGTAGAGGCGCAGCAGGCCGTGGTTGCGGTGAATGACGCGGCTGCGGCCCTGGTCGGCGAAGTCGATCGCGCCGACGGCGAACTCGACGCCGGCTGCGACGAGTTCCCGGTGCGACGCACCGGCCATCGCGATCTGCGGCTCGGTGAACACGATCGAGAGCGGCGTCCGGCGCGGATGGCAGCGCAGGTCCGGGTAGCGACCGGCGTTGTCGCCGGCGATGCGGCCCTCGTCGGCGGCTTCGTGGAGCAGCGGCACTTCCGCGTTGGCGTCGCCCGCGAGGAAGATGTGGCTGTCGCCGCACTGTCCGGTAAAGCGATCGAAGAACGGGATGCCACGGTCGTCGAGTGACAGACCACTGTGCTCGATACCGATGCGATCGAGGTTCGGCCGCCGTCCGGTCGCCGCGAGGAGCCGCGCGAATCGCTCGGTTCGGGCCGCGCCGCCGGCCTCGCGGAACGTGACTTCCACGGCGCCGTCTCGTTCCGAGACGTTCCGGACGTCGGAGCTCGGATGGAACGGCAGCTCCTCGCAGAAGCTACGCTCGGCAGTGGCGCGCACGTCCGGATCGCTGATCGGACCCACGCTGCCGCCGCGGCCGAAGAGCCGTACGCGCACGCCGAGCCGGTGCAGCGCCTGGCCGAGTTCGAGTCCGATGACGCCGCCGCCGAACACCGCTACCGACTCCGGCAGATCGGTCCAGTCGAAGACGTCGTCGTTGGTGACGACGAGCGGGCCGAGCGCGGCGAACGGCGGAGGAATCGTCGGGCGCGAGCCGGTGGCGATGACGATCCGCTCCGCCTCCACCACCACGTCCTCGCCCACCTGCAAGCGATGCGGATCGACGAAGCGGGCCCAACCGCTGAGCCGCGCGCTCGCCGGCAGAGCCTCGACGGCATCGAGGACGAAGCCGACGAAGCGATCGCGCTCGGCGCGGACGCGCGCCATCACGGCGCGTCCGTCGATGCGCAGCGGGTCCCCCGGATGGACGCCGAAGACCGGCGCTTCGCGAACCGCATGGGCGGCCTCTGCCGCGGCGATCAGCAACTTGCTCGGCATGCAGCCGACGCGCGCGCAGGTGGTGCCGTGCGGGCCGCCTTCGATGAGCACGACGCTGTCCGTGTGCTGACTCGCCGCTCGCCGGGCGCCGAGTCCGGCGGTGCCCGCGCCGACGACGGCGACCTCTACGTGACGCGTTTCCAAGGTTCCTCCTGGGGCTTCCGGTGCGGGCGCGAATCCGTTGGATGCGGCGCCCCAGCCGCCGTCACGACGCGATCAGCAATTCTCGCAGGGGCGCTGCTCGCGGCGCCACGCCGCCATGTCTCCCTCCAGATGGAGCGTTCGCTCGTAGCCCGCATCGCGCAGCAGCGCTTCGGCCACGGCGGCCCGGCCCCCTCTCTCGCAATAGACGACGATCTCGCCGTCCGGCGCGGCGGGCCCGAGCTCGTCGAGCCGGGCGGCGAGTTCCGTATGCGGGATGTTGATGGCGCCCGGGACTCGACCCGCCTCGTACTCCTCCGGCGTGCGCACGTCGAGGATCAGCGGAGTGTCGCCGGCGGCGAGCCAAGCGGCGAGCTCGTCGCCGGTGATGGTGACCGCCGTCGAAGCAGCGGGATCGGTCGCGGCGTCGGAGCACGCGAGCACGCCGATCGCCGTCAGCGCGGCCAGCGCAGCGGCGAGCATCGCTGCGTCGCGGAAATGCTTCGTCATGTCTCATCCTCCCGGTGCTGCTGATTCGTCACGCGACGACGGAGAAGCCGTTGCGATCGTAGCTTCGCCGCTCGCGGATGCTCCCCGTCAGAAGCGATCGGCCGGCCAGAAGGTCAGTGCCTCGGGCGGCAGCGCGCGCGCGAGCCAGTCGGCGTCGGTTTCGCCCGGCTGGCGCGGCACGCCGAGCCGCTGCGCCAGTCCCGCCGCGTCGAGAATACACAGCATCACGTCCTTCGACGGAACCCGGCTGCTGGAAACGCCGCGTTCTTCGAGCGCGGCGTCGAGCGGGGGATCCGAGAGACACGGACCCACCAGCACCTCGCGCGACTGCAGCCACGCGACGAGTAGATCGGCCAAGGCTTCGGCGCCGGCGCGATCCGTGCGCCTCGCCACCTCCGTCACGCAGTAGGCGCCGTCGAAGACGGCGCCGCGCGCGTAGGCCGCGAGCGAACCGTCGCCGTCCCGCGCGAGCACGAAGTCCTCATCGGGATTGCCGGCAAAGTCGAGCTGCGCCCGGAAGAAGTCGCGGGTGCGGACACAGGTCCCCGGGACGCTGCCGCTGTACGCTTCCTGCAGCGCAAAGGCTTCATCGACGTGCTGCGCCGGATCGAAGGGTTCCATGCGCCGAGCCGGATCGGGGCGACCGGTCGCGCCGTCTCGGCGCCACAGCGGCCGCTCGCGCGGCCACGGCAGCCAGCCGAGTCGGCCGTAGAAGCCGTGGCGATCGCCGAGCAACGCGCCCAGCTCGCACCCGCGCGCGCACATCTCGACGCGCGCCCGCTCGAGCAGCGCCGACCCGATTCCCACGCCGCGCGCCTCCCGGCGCGTGAAGACGCTGCCGATGCCGCCCACCGGAACTTCGGCGAGGTCCGCAGCCGCCGCTCCGGCCCGCGGGAGGCGGAACCTGCGCGGAAAGATCTGCACGCACGCGCGTAAGCGCCCATCGCGTTCGGCCACGACGACGTTGCGCGACTCGAAGCTCGGATCCCGCTCGACGTAGCGGCGGAACAGATCTGCAGCGCACCCCTGCCACGGCGGCCGCATCTCCCACTCGCCGAGCAACGCGAGCAACGCCTCGCATTCGTCGCCGCGCAGCAGCCGGATCCGGGTATCGTCGAGCGCAGCCATCGCGGTGGCTATACTGCCGCTGATGTCCGAAGCCCGCACGCACTACAAAGCCGGAATCGATCACTTCGCCCATGGCCGCACGGCCGAGGCCATCGAGGCGTATCGGAGCGCCCTCGCGCTGAACGAGGGCCTCGCCATGGCGTGGAACGGCCTCGCGATGGCGCTCGCCAAGCAGGGCGATCTCGACGCCGCCATCGAGGCCGCGCGCCGCTACATCGCGCTCGATCCCGATGAGCCGCTCGCCCACACGAGCCTCTCGATGCTCTACCAGCAGAACGGGATGATCCCCGAAGCCGAGGCCGAGAAGGCGCTCTCGATGCAGCTGCAGATGAAGCAGGGGCGCTGAACTTCAGCCGGTGTTGCGCAGGCCCGCGGCGATCCCGGCGATCGTCGCCTGGATGGCCGCGTCGAGGCGCGCCTGCACGCGGCGGCCGCTCTCGCCAGCGCGCTTGCGCGTCAGCAGCTCGAGTTGCAGGTACGACAGCACGTCGATGTAGGGGTTGCGGCGCTCGATCGAGTGGCGGAGCGCGGGTTCCTCGGCCAGGAGTTCCGGCTCGCCCGCGATCGCCAGCACCCCGTCGAGCGCCAGACGATGGTCGGCTGCGATCCGCTCGAGCATCTCGTCGGCGTCCGGCAACCCGCGCGCCAGCGCACCGTACGAGACGCCGATGTGCAGGTCCACCTTGGCCAGCACCTGCTGCAGGTTGTCGATCGCAGTGCGGAAGAACGGCCAGCTCCGGTACATCGAGCGCAGCCGCGGAAGGCCGCCCGGCGTGGCGAGCTCCTCTGCGAGTGCCGCGCCGGAGCCGTACCAGCTCGACAGCAGGATCCGGTTCTGGTTCCACGCGAAGCTCCACGGGATCGCGCGCAGGTCTTCGATGCGCCCGCTGTCGGTGCGCTTCGCCGGCCGCGAGCCGATCGAAAGACCCGCGATCTCCTCGATCGGCGTGACGGCGCGAAAGAACGCCGGAAAAGCGGGGGTCTCGTAGACGAGTCCTCGGTACTGCCGGCGCGCGTCGCCCGCGAGCCGTGCCATCGCGCGCAACCAGCTCGGACGCAGCCGGCGGCCCTCCATCGGGTGGACCAGCGTGGCCTCTAGCGTCGCGGAGACCAGGCGCTCCAGATGATAAACGGCCGCGTGGACGCTGCCGTATTTGGACGAGATCACCTCGCCCTGCTCGGTCAACTTGATCCGTCCGCGCACGGTGCCACGCGGCTGGGCGAGGATTGCGCGGTGCGTCGGCCCCCCGCCGCGCGAGATCGTGCCGCCGCGACCGTGGAAGAACTCGACCGACACGCCGTGGGCGTCGGCCTGGACGGCGATCCCGAGCTGCGCCACGTACAGCGCCCAGCACGCCGCGAAGTAGCCGCCATCCTTCGTGGAGTCCGAGTAGCCGAGCATGATCTGTTGATGCATTCCGCGCGCACGCAACTGCTCGCGGTACGCCGGCGAGCGGTAGAGGCGCTCCATCGACACGCGTGCACCCGCCAGCGACGCGACGCTCTCGAAGAGCGGCACGATGTCGACGTCGCTCTCGACGCTGCGCCCCTCGCCGATCCGCACCAGATCGGCCTGGCGCGCCAGCACCAGCAGCTCGAGCACGTCGGCGTGCGTCTCGGTGTTGCTGATGACGAGCTCGCGCACGACGTCGAGTCCCCAGCGCTGCTGCGCCTCGCGCACCCCGGCGAGCGTCGCGAGCACCTCGCGCGCCTCGTCGCAGAGCCCTGCGCGCGCGGGATCGGGCGCGTCGGCGGCGAAGAACGCGTCCTCGAGGAAGTGCTGCTGCTTGTCGAGATCGAGGCTGTCGAGCGGCCCTTCGACGGGGCACAGCAGCGCGGCGACGGCGCCGCGGTGCCGCGCCTGGTGCTGGCGCACGTCGAGCTGCACGAAGCGGAAGCCGAAGCCGGCGACCTGCTCGCGCCAGCGCGCCAACTCGCCGTCGGCGAGCCGGCGCCCGCGGTTTCGGCGCAAACTCGCATCCATCAGCGCCAGATCGGCCGCGAGCGCATCCGCGCTTTCGTAGCCGCCGCGCGTCCCGGGCGGCTCGATCGCGTCGTTCTCGGCCAGCGACAGCTCGAGCCGACGCATCGCGGCGTTGAGCTTTCGGCGATACAGCTCGTTGCTCTCGCGGGTCGCCACCCGCTCGGCCAGTCCCGGAACGTTCGCGAGGTCGTCCTCCACACTCACCTCGAGCGCGGCCGACGCGGGCACCAGCGCCGCCGACGACGTCAGTTGGTCCATCAGCCGCGGACCCTGCCGCCAGTGCGCGCGCAGCGCGGCACCGCGGTATAGCCGCAGCGCTTCGCTGGTGACCCACGCCGTCACGTGTGGGTTGCCGTCCCGGTCGCCGCCGATCCACGAGCCGACATGCAACGGCCGGGCGCCGCGCAGTGGACGCCGTCCGAACGCCGCCTCGAAGGCATCCGCGAGCCGCGTGTGGACGGTGGGCACGGCGTCGAGGAAGACCGTCTCGAGCGTGTGGATGGTCTGGACCACCTCGTCGATGGGCGCCGGGCGACGACCGCGCAGCGCCTGCGTCTGCCACAGCGCCGTCACCTCGCGCGCCAGGTGCTCGCGGGCGCGCTCGGCGGCCGCCTCGCGGAGATCGAGAGCCGCTTCCACGCGGCGCAGGATCTCGTGCACGGTCCAGCGCGTCGCCTCGGTCGGATGCGCGGTCAGCACCACCGTGGCGCGCATCGCCTCGATCGCCTCCTCGACCGTCTCGCGGGAGAAGCCGTGCTCGCGGAGTCGCTGCAGCAACGCGTGGAGACCGTCCGGAGCGTCGCGGCGCTGACCACGTGCGAGCTGGCGCTGTTCGCACGCGTTGACCAGTTGGAAGAACAGCGAGAAGGCGCGCGTCAGCAGCTCGAGATCGTCGAGCGAGAGATCCGCGAGCAGCAGCCGTAGTTGGCGTTCGTCCCGGGCTCGATAGGCGCGGCGCCGCGCGATGGCGATCGCGCGCACGCGCTCGACGAGCGCGAAGACGCGATCCCCCTCCTGCTCGCGGATCACCGTGCCGAGCGTGTCGCCGGCAAAGCGCACGTCGGCGCGGAGCGTGGCATCGGAGTGGGCGTCGGGGAGTTCGGGCATGACGAGTTCGGGCATGACGAACCGGGAGGATAGGACGCCGGCAGATCTGTCTACTCTCCGCTTCCGAAGGAGAGGCCGCACTCTCCACACTCTTCGGCGTCGGACACGAGCGCGCTGCCGCACCCGGGGCAGGCGTCCGCTTCGCCCCAACCGGCGTCGGTTTCGTCGGGCAGGTCCGGCACCTGGGTCCGCGCGAATTCCGCATCGACCCGAGCGGCCGCGGGGCCGTCCTCCGGCCGCACGAAAAGGGTGCAGCGGATGGCGCCCATGCCGCGGCCCTGGACACGCTGCTCGTCGGCCTCCGTCGGCAGCTCGACGCGGCTCGGGATCCCGGCCTCCGCGAGGGCCTCCGCCAGACCCTCGATCCAGCTCACCTCGGCATGCCGCACCGAGAGCAGACCGTCCGAGGCCGGCAGCTCGAGCGTCGGCGCCGCCCCGATGTCCGGGGCGTCGAACCCGAGCGGCACGCCGCAATCGCTGCACGTACTGGCCGCCAGCACGTACTCCTCCCCGCAGCGGGGGCAGAACTTCATCGGACCGGTCATGACGTGGACCTCCGACCGTGGGCGGGGATAGCGAACGCGGGCTCAGGCAGCCCGGCCGGACGGCCGAAACGTCTCGCTGGGATCGATCCGCCCCACCGGGTCGGATCGCGAGGGGAAGTCATGCGCAACGCTTTCGCCTTCTTGTTGTTCCTGGTGGCACTCTGGACCGGTATCGAAGTCATGAACCACGGCATGGGAGGCGCGTTCGACGGCCTCTTCGTGGAGATGGGGTTTGCCGAGGTCGCGAAGAACCCCGACGACACGCCGATGTCCCGGGCGGCCGATCGCTTCGAGGCCGCGTACGATCGCGCCGAGCAACGCGTCGAGGACGGCCTCGAGTAGCGCGGAGTCGACGTCGGCCTGCCGCCGCTCACGGCGTCGCCGCGCCGGCGCGCCAACGGGCGGCGCACTCGGCGACGGTGCGGCCGTGCGAGCGTGCCATCGTCAGATGGGCCTCGGTCGGGCCCGCGACGCCGTTCCTCGGCTGGGTCCACGCGACCGGACCCCAGTGGCACCCCGCGGCCGAGTAGCCGTCCTGCCGGTTGTGCGTCGGCACCAGCAGCATGCCGTTCTCCGCGAGGAACGCGAGCAGCGACAGCAGCGCCAGCTCGGCGCCGCCGCGCGCCCCGGCGCCGGCCGTGGCAAACGCGGCGCCGAGCTTGCCGGCGAGCGCCCCCTGCATCCACAGCGGCGCCGAGCGCTCGAAGAACGCGCGCATCGAGGACTCGATGCCGCCCATGTGCACGCCGCTCCCGAGGATCACCGCGTCGGCAGCCAGTAGGTCCGCGTCGCCGGCCTCGTCCGCGCTGCGTAGGACGACGTCGGCGCCCGCCTCCCGAGCGCCCTCCGCCACCGCCTCCGCCATCCGCGCCGTCCGCCCCGTCTGCGACGCCACGAC
>CAYOHN010000063.1:0-14143 GCA_964403735.1 uncultured Spirochaetales bacterium
CGCGCGGCAGTTCCTCGACCAGATGCGCAAGCCGGAGGTCGAGTCGATCGACGGGCTCTCGCCGGCGATCTCGATCGAGCAGCGCAGCGCCGGGCGCAACCCGCGCTCCACCGTCGGCACCATCACCGAGATCCTCGATCACCTGCGGCTGCTCTATGCGCGGGTCGGCGAGCCACACTGCTGGGTGTGTGCCGAGCCGATCTCGAGCCAGACCGTCGCGCAGATGGCAGACCGCGTGCTCGCGCTTTCCGAGGGCACGCGCGTGTGGGTGCTGGCGCCGGTGATCCAAGGGCGCAAGGGCACCTACCAGAAGGAACTCGAGGCGTTCCGGGGCCAGGGCTTCGCGCGCGTGCGCATCGATGGCGTCGTGCACGAGCTCGCCGACGAGATCCGGCTCGCGCGGCATGCGCCGCACGACATCGACGTGGTGATCGACCGGATCGCCGTGCGCGAGACGGCGCGCGGGCGCCTGACCGAATCGCTGGAGACCGCGCTGCGGCTCGGCGCGGGGATGGCACGACTGCTCGTCGAGACCGGCGGCGAGGAGTGGCTGCTCTCGGAACGCAACGCGTGTCCGGATTGCGGCGTCTCGTTCCCGGAGCTGGCGCCGCGGCTGTTCTCGTTCAACTCGCCGCACGGCGCCTGTCCGCGGTGCAGCGGGCTCGGCACGCGCGACGAGCTGGACCCGGCGCGCATCATTCCGGATCCCGAACGGCCGCTGCGCGATGCGTTGGAGCCCTGGGGCACGACGCGGCGGCGCCCCCGCTACTACGCGGAGCTGCTGGCGTCCCTCGCTAGTCACTTCTCCGTGTCGCTCGCGACGCCGTGGCGCGAGCTCCCGGACGCAGCGCGCCAGGGCATCCTGCACGGCGTCCCCGGCGAGGTGGTGTTCGAGTTCCGACGCGCGGGCAAGCGCGAGCGCGTCCGGCGACCGTGGGACGGCGTGCTCGGAGAGCTGCGCCGGCGCGGAGACCCGGAATCGCTCGCGCGCTTCCACAGTCCGCAGCCGTGCCCGGATTGCGCCGGTGCGCGCCTGCGCCCGGAAGCGCGCGCGGTGCTGCTGGGCGGACTCGCTCTCGACGCCGTGTGTCGGCTGCCGATCGCGCGTGCCGCGCGCTTCCTCGACGCGCTCGAGCTCCCGGCGCAGCACCGCCCGATCGCCGAGCGCATCCTGCGCGAAGTCCGCGAGCGGATGCGCTTTCTGCTCGACGTCGGGCTCGACTACCTGGCGCTCGATCGGCCGGCTGCATCGCTCTCCGGCGGCGAGGCGCAGCGCATCCGGCTCGCCACGCAGGTCGGCGCGTCGCTGATGGGCGTTCTCTACGTGCTCGACGAGCCGTCGATCGGCTTGCATCCGCGCGACAACCGGCGACTGCTCGGCGCGCTGCTGCGCCTGCGCGATCAGGGCAACAGTGTGCTCGTCGTCGAGCACGACGAGGAGACGATCCGCGCGGCGGACTGGGTCGTCGACATGGGTCCCGGAGCCGGCATCCACGGCGGCGAGATCGTCGCCGAAGGCCCGCCGGCCGCGATCGTCGCGACAGCGGGGTCGCTGACCGGCGACTATCTGGCGGGTCGCCGCCGGATCGCTCCGCCTGGCGAGCGGCGCGCACCCGGCGAACGCTGGTTGGTCCAGAACGGCTGCCGCGAGCACAACCTCCAGGATGTCGCGCTGCGCGTGCCCCTCGGACTCTTCACCGTCGTCACGGGCGTCTCCGGCTCCGGCAAGTCGACTCTGGTGAACGACACGCTGTACCGGACGCTCGCCGCGCGCCTGCACGGTGCACAGGAGCCGCCCGGTGCCTTCGACACGCTCGCCGGGCTCGAGCATCTCGACAAGGTCATCGCCGTCGATCAATCGCCGATCGGCCGCACGCCGCGCTCGAATCCGGCGACGTACACCGGTGTATTCGACGGCATCCGCAAGCTCTTTGCGCAGCTTCCCGAGGCGCGCATGCGCGGTTGGGGACCCGGTCGGTTCTCGTTCAACGTGAAGGGCGGCCGCTGCGAGGCGTGCCGCGGCGACGGCATGCTGCGCGTCGAAATGCACTTCCTGCCGGACCTGTTCGTCCCGTGCGAGGCGTGTCGCGGCCTGCGCTACGGCCGCGAGACCCTGTCCGTCCGCTTCAAGGGGCGCAGCATCGCCGACGTCCTCGCGCTGTCGGTGGAGGAAGCGGTGCCGCTGTTCGAGCACCTGCCCGCGCTGCGTCGTCCGCTGCAGACGCTGCACGACGTCGGACTCGACTACGTGCACCTCGGCCAACCGGCGACGACGCTCTCCGGCGGCGAAGCACAGCGCGTCAAACTCGCGCGCGAGCTCGCGAGACGCGACACCGGCCGCACGCTCTACATCCTCGACGAACCGACGACGGGCCTGCATTTCGCCGACGTCGACCGCCTGCTCGGCGTGCTGCAACGCCTCGTCGAGTTCGGCAACACCGTGCTCGTGATCGAACACCACATCGACGTGATCCGCTGCGCGGACTGGATCATCGACCTGGGACCCGAGGGCGGCGAGGCCGGCGGGCGAATCGTCGCGGAAGGCCCTCCCGAGGCGATCGCGAAGGCACGCGACAGCCATACGGGCCGAGCGCTCGCCGCTTCCGACCCTGACCCGAAGCGGACGGGAAAGCCTAGAGCCGTGCGGCACGCCGATCTGCCTTGATCCACGGACTTCCTGGCCGGTACCGTCTGGGTGGATTCAGAGGCCTCGTGGTACGAGACCGAGGATGCCATCCCTTGTGATCCGGAGTCGATCGACCCGAAGGGCATTATGCTCCACCACGCATCTCTCCCGGTCGATGACATCGAACGATCCCGACGGCTCTACGATGCAGCGCTCACCGCGCTCGGGTATCGGCGCGTTTGCAGCGGGCCTGGTTTCGCCGGCTACGGTGTCGAAGACGGAAAGGACAAGCTCGCTCTCGTTGAGACGGCGGGGTCAGCCGCCGCCGGGCCGGGGTTCCACATCGCCCTGGCTGCACCCTCGCGAGAAGCGGTCCACGCCTTCCACGAGGCGGCGTTGCAGCACGGCGCCTCCGACAACGGTCCGCCCGGACTGCGACCTCAGTACGGACCCGACTACTACGCGGCGTTCATCATCGATCTCGACGGCCACCGAATCGAAGCCGTCCACAACGCCGGGCCCGGAGATTCCGCGTGACGCGGCGGCCGTCGAGGCGTTCCGCGCCGACGCAGGAGGAGCCTGAAGTGGCGAGCCACGTCCTGTTCGATTTCTTCGGGACGCTCGTCGAGTATTCGCCCAGTCGTACCGACCAGGGCTACGACAGGTCGTTCTCGCTGCTTCGGAGTGCGGGTTTCCGCCGTGGCTACGAGGAGTTCCTCTCGCTGTGGTCACGGGTGTCATCCGAATTCGATCGAGCAGCCGAGAGCAGCCACCGGGAATTCTCGATGGACGAGCTGGTCGAGTCGTTCCTGGAGCGGGCTCTCGGATCGGCACCTGCGGGCCTCACGACACGCTTCGTCGATACCTATCTCGAGGAATGCTCTTCTCGTTGTTCGAGCTCGAGTCGCGCCTCTCGTAGCTCCCCGGTCGAGGCAACGCACCAATCAGGCAATAGGGTTTGCCGACACGGCACGAGAAGCCGTACCTCGACGCTGCTGCTCCCAGCGAGCCGATTCTCCGACTCCGCTCTCGGCAATCCCGCCGCCGGAGGCTTCCACGCGGATCCGATCGCTCCGTTGAACGATCTGACACGGGCCCATCGGCCGAGGAGGCTGGGCCGAAATGATCCGCGCGTTCGAGCCGCGCGGTGCTGCGAACGCTGCGCATGTCATCTGCAATTCTAAATGAGATGTGATGTCCCATCTAGTTTCACAACTTGACATCTCCTGGTCTCATATGCTTTATTAGATGGAAAATTAGTTCCAATCTAGGATTCTACATGAGACCCGCACGCCTCGGCCGACTCCCCGAACAGTTTCGCCAGGAGCTCAAGAAGGCGCGCCTCGACCGCGGTTGGAGCCAACTCGAGCTGGGCCGGCGGATCGGCATCCCCCAGGGGCACGTCTCGGGCATCGAGACCGGCAAGGTCGTCCCGCGCTTCGACACGTTCCTCGACCTGGTTCGTGTGCTCGACCGCGACCTGATCCTCGCGCCGCGCGCGCTCGTGCCCGCCGTTCAGGCTCTCGTGCGGGACTACCAGCAGAGCGGGGATCCGCAGGAAGCCGAGGTTCGCCCGCTCTATGCCGTACCGGAAAGCGGACAGGATTCCGATGCCGGCTGACCCGCTCGGCATCCGAGCGCTCGCCGTCCTACTGCACGGACGTCGCGTCGGCGTCATCACGCGCCTGGCGGGCGATCAGCAGCTGTTCGCCTTCGACGAGTCCTACCTCGCGGATTCCGAGCGACCGACCCTGAGTCTCTCCTACAAGGGTCCGGGGGGCAGCCTCGTGACGCGTTCGCGGCCCTACGTCGCGCGCGTTCCGCCCTTCTTCGCCAACCTGCTACCGGAAGGGGCCCTTCGCCACTACCTCGCCGAACACGCCGGCGTGAAGCCCGAGCGGGAGTTCTTTCTGCTCGCCGCGCTGGGGGGAGATCTCCCGGGTGCCGTCGTCGCGACACCGATCGACGACGCCGGCGAGCGCGCCGCAGCCGCCGTGACGGCGCCCGATTCCGCACCGGACGACAGCGCCCCCCCGGTCCTCCGCTTCTCGCTCGCCGGCGTCCAGCTCAAGTTCTCTGCCATCCTCGAGGCCACCGGCGGCCTCACCATCCCGGCGACCGGGACCGGCGGCTCCTGGATCGTGAAGCTGCCCTCGGCGCGCTTTCCCGCCGTTCCGGAGAACGAGTTCGTGATGCTCGCGCTGGCCCGTGCCATCGGCATCGACGTGCCGGAGAGCCGGCTCCTCGACGTCCGCGAGATCGCAGGCCTTCCGGCAGATGCCGCGAGTCTTCCCGGCAAGGCGCTCGCTGTCCGCCGCTTCGATCGCGGCCCGGCCGGGGAGCGGATCCACATGGAGGACTTCGCCCAGGTGTTAGGACTCTTCCCGGACGACAAGTACGAGCGGCGCAGCTATGCCAACATCGCCGCCGTGCTGCGCGCCGAGGCAGGCGAGCAGGCGACCTACGCCTTTCTACGTCGCCTCGTGTTCACCGTTCTGATCGGAAACGGTGACATGCACCTCAAGAACTGGTCGCTGCTCTATCCGGACCGCCGGACCGCCGTTCTCTCGCCTGCCTACGACTTCGTCTCGACGGTCCCCTATCTCCCGGGTGACCAACTGGCGCTCGGCTTCGGCGGGAGCCGGAGTCTCGCAGGCGTCACCCGAGACCAGCTGCGCCGTTTTGCCGACACGGCGCATCTCCCCGTCAGCCCCCTCTCGGCGATTGCCGGCGAAACCGCTCAGCGTACGGTCGAGGCGTGGGGGCAGATCGCAGAGAGGGAATCCCTGCCTCGGGATCTGCGCCCGAAGATCGACCGTCAGATCGAGACGGCCGCTCGCGCGACGCCGGGATGACGTTGGCGAACAGATCCAGGAGTCCGTCCGGTGACGTCCTGGGCGCCGTGCCGTGATAGCATCGATCGCGACTGCAACCGAGCGGCCATCCGTTCTGCGGCCGGAGGAAGAGATGCCTTTGCGCACGGGCGGTTGTCGTTGCGGTCGGCTCCGGTACGAAGTCGACGGCGAGTTCGGCTTCGTTTTCAACTGCCATTGTCGCTTCTGCCGACAGGTTCACGGGGCGGCGTTCACCACCGTCGCAATCCTGTCGCGAGGCGCCTTCGCGTGGTCGGAGGCGTCGGGCGAGCCCTCGCGCTTCGTGACGACGCAAGGATCCGTCCGACACTTCTGCGGGCAATGCGCGGCTCCGATCTGCAACCATCCGCGGGAGCCGGAGCTCCTTTGCCTCGTGGTCGCCAGCCTCGACGACGAACTCGATTCTCCGCCGTGGGCCCATCTGAATACCGAGTCCAAGGCGCCATGGTTCGAGATTGCGGACGACCTCCCGCAGTATGCAACCGGCCCGAATGCGGCTGAGTTCCAGGAGTTGGCACGGCGAAACGGTCGCGGGTCCGACCTCCCTCGTTGAAGGGAGAGGCCAAGCTTCGAAGCTCCTCAGCTAGCGGAGTCACTTCCCGCGACCCGGTTCTCCGACCCCGCTCTCTGCAACCCCGCCGCCGGCTGCCTTCGCGCGGTACATCGCCTGGTCTGCTGCCTGAAGCAGCGTCTTCAGATCCGTGCCGTCGTCCGGCAGCAGCGCCACGCCGATGCTCGCCGCGCACGACACGTCGAGGCCATCGAGTGCGATCGGTGTGTGGATCGCGACGTGCACACGGTCCGCCACCTCGCGGGCGCCGGCCGCATCGACGTCGGTCAGCAGCAACACGAACTCGTCGCCGCCGATCCGCGCCAGCAGGTCCGGCCCGCGCGTGCAGTGCTGGAGGCGCGCGGCGAGTTCGCAGAGCAGCAGGTCGCCCGCCTCGTGGCCCAGCGAGTCGTTGACCCGCTTGAAGTCGTCGAGATCGACGTACAGCAGCGCGCCGCGCTCCATCCGAGCGGACGCGCCCTCGAGCAGCCCGGTGGCATCGGCTTCGAGACCGCGGCGGTTCAGGAGACCCGTCAGCGGGTCCTGGTACGCGGCTTCCTCCATCTTGCGCTCGCGCTGCTTCGGCTCGGTGATGTCGACGCAGGTGACGAGCAAGTCGCCGCCGGTCGGGACGGCGAGGAAGCGCAGCCAGACCTCCTGGCCGTGGCGGACGATGGCGCGCTCGAGGTCGCACGCCTCCCCGGTTCGCATCACGTCTCGAAACGCCTGGAACAAGACCGGCGTGTGCGGATGCACGACCCCCTTGAATGGTTTACCGACCAGTACCTCTTGCGGACGGCCGATCCACGCGGACGCGGCTGGGTTCGCAAAGAGGCATACGAAGTCTCGCACCTCGCCGCCGGCGTCGCGCTTGGGTCGCAGTCGCAGGATCCCGTTGGGGGAGACGTCGACGAGACTTCGGACCAGGGCCTCGCTGCGCCGTAGCGCAATCTCGGCGCGCTGGCGCTCGGTCACGTCGCGCAGCAGGATCACGCGCCCGCGCAGACTGCCCGAGGCGACGCGGATCGGAGACACCGTCACCTCGAGTCGGCGACCGTTCGCGTCCTCGCAGGTGGCCGCAGCGCCACCCGGCACTCGGAGCGCGTCGATCAACGCCGGCGTCCGCGGAAGCAGCTCTTCGACCCGGTAACCGATGGCACCGTGCGACTCCCCGCAGCCGCACAGGCGGCTGGCCGCTGCGTTCAGGTCGACGACCCGATCGTACGAATCCACGACCAGGACGCCATCCTGCATCTGCTCGAACACCGCATGATACGCGATGGGGCTTTGTTGGAACATCTGGAGCCGCAGGAATCCCCACGCGTAGAACAAGCTGCTGACGGCCAGCGCGATCGGCGTCGGACCGAAGTCTCCGGGGAAGAAGCCCAACGTGAACAAGACGTTGGTTACCGCCGGCAGCAACGTCGCGATGAACAGCAGGGCCACCTGCGGGCGATAGAGCTTCGAGCCGCGCCACCACTCCGTCGCCAGCAGGCAAAAGCTCGCGATCATCACCAGGTAGCTGTACGGCAGATGGACGCGCCAGAACCAGGGACCCCAGTGATCGCGCACATCCCAGCCGCTGGAGTTGGAGACGGTGGGACCTGCCCACATCCACTCGTGCGCATCGTTGGTCCACGTGATCGCGATGGTCGCGACGGGAATCGCCAGCAGCGCGGCGATGTGCGACGGGCGCAACGTCGGACGCTCGAGATACTGCGAGAAGAAGATCAGGATCAGCGGCGAGACCAATGCGATCCCGGTGTACTTGAACTTGGCGGACAGCAGGGCGGCCTCGGCCGATCCCGCTTTCCACTCGGCCACGGCCGCAATCGTCCAGACCGCCACGCAGACCATGCACAGGCCGAGCGTCCGCGTTCCCGGGCCATAGCGACGGTGCAACAGTCCGAACGCGAGCAGCAGGTAGATTCCGCCCCCGACGAGCAGCAGGGGTACCCAGATGCCGAGCTCAGAGAGCATCGGGGACCCCCGGCGAGCGGGAAGAAGAGAGCCGGCAGCGGGAGCGCGACGTGGCGTGCATCGACCTTTCCGAAGCCGCGGGCGGACGAGACGGCTCTGCAGGGGCCATCGACGCCCCGAGCCGGGGGCTTGAAGGTTGGTACGCTCCTTTTCGCCGCGTCCGCGAAGGAGTGTCCGTGCCGATCTCTGCACCTGCCCGGAGTGGCGCGAACCCGTACGAGAACCCGGAGCTGCTGCGCTGGCTCGACAGCTACGAAGGGCTGCCGGAGATCGCCGATCCGGGGGAGAGCGCGGCGGAGCAGGGGTCGCGGGCGGGCGCACGCGCGTACGAGTGGTTCGGGCTGACCGGGACCGTGCTCCCCGGGGTCGCGCTGGCGGCCGGCATCGCCGGGCTGGCCGGAGTGCTCGCGGACGGGATCGGCCGCGGCGTGCTCGGCTTCGAGCGCAGTCCCGTTCCCGAGATCGCGCTCGCGATCCTGCTGGGCCTCGCAATCCGCAACGGCGTCGGCCTGCCGGTCGTCTACGACGCCGGCCTGCGACTCTGCGTCAAGAGACTGCTACGCGTCGGTGTCGCGCTGCTCGGGCTCCGGCTGTCGCTCGCAACGGCGGGCGCGATCGGCCTTGCCGCGCTGCCGATCGTCGTGGGTGCCATCGCCGTGGCGCTGATCGCCGTCACGGGGCTCGGGCGCCTTCTCGGACTACCGCGCCGACTGGCGCTGCTGATCGCCGTTGGCACCGGCATCTGCGGCAACACCGCGATCCTCGCAGCCGGCCCGGTGATCGACGCCGACGAAGACGAAATGAGCTACGCGGTCGCCTGCGTCACGATCTTCGGACTGCTGGCGCTGTTGCTACACCCGCCGCTCGCATATCTGCTCTTCGGCGGCGACGCGAAACGGGTAGGGCTCTTCCTCGGCACGGCGATCCACGACACCGCGCAGGTAGCAGGCGCCGCGCTGCTCTACGCGCAGCACTACGGCGCGCCCGAGACGCTCGACGTCGCGACCGTCACCAAGCTGCTGCGCAACCTGTTCCTGCTCGCGGTGATTCCGGGGGTCGCGCTGCTGCACCGGCGCGAGACCGCGAGCCGCGGCGGGCCGCTGCTACGCACGCCGCTCCGCCAGCTCGTCCCGCTCTTCGTCGTCGGGTTCTTCGCGATGACCGCCGTGCGCTCCATCGGGGATCTCAGCCAGCGGCCCTTCGGCCTGCTCGCGCCAGAGACGTGGCAGGCCTTCCTCAGTGGCGCGAGCGATGTCTCCGGCTGGTGTCTCGTGCTTGCGATGGCAGCCGTCGGCCTCGGCACCAGCTTCGCGAAGCTGCGCGTGCTGGGCGCGCGCCCGTTCGCGGCCGGCATGATCGCCGCCGTCGCGGTCAGCGCGGCGAGCTTCTTCTTGGTTTGTGCAACAGGGTGAGGCGCTGACGCGCGTCTCAGAACAGCGCCGCGATCGTCTCCTGGATCGCAGCGGCCGCGGCGCGCGGGTCGCGCGCCTGGCGGATCGGGCGGCCGACGACGATGTAGTCGGCGCCGGCTTCGAAGGCGGCGCGCGGCGTCGCGACGCGGCGTTGGTCGTCGCCGCCTTCGTCACCTTCCGGGCGGATGCCGGGTGTCACGATCGCGAGGTCATCGCCGACGGCGGTGCGGATCTGCTGCGCCTCGAGCGGCGACGCGACGACGCCGTCGCAGCCGGTCGCGAGGGCCGTGTGTGCGCGTGCCAGAACCAGTTCCTCGGCCGTCACCGCTGGCGGATAGCCGAGGTCGCGCAGGTCGGCGGCGTCGAAGCTGGTCAGCACCGTCACGGCCAGCACGCCGAGGTCGTGCTTCTCGGCGCACGCCGCCTCCAGCACGCGCCGGCTCGCGTGCACCGTAACGAAGCGTGCGCCGTGCGTGCGCACGTTGCGCACGGCGGCGGCGACGGTCGCCGGGATGTCGAGGAGCTTGAGGTCGAGGAAGACCTGGTGGCCGGCGGCGCGCAGCTCGCGCACCAGCGCCAGCGCGCCGTCGGCGCAGAACAGCTCGAGGCCGACCTTGTAGAAACACGCCGCGTCGTCGAGAGTGCGCACGAGGCGGCGCGCGTCGTCCGGCGCGGCGAAATCGAGCGCGACGATCAGCCGCTCGCGCGGCACGATGGCGCGTCGTCTAGACGGGTCTGCGGGCATGGCGCGTAGCTAGCTCGCGCTGGGCGCGCCCGCTACCTCCGCAGCTCGCGCCCGCGCCGCTCTGCCTTCTCCCACATCCGGATGTAGCCCTCGGCGGACTTGAACAGCGGCTCCAGCTCGGCCTCGCTGACGCCGTCGCGCCGCACGTCCTCGATCGACTCCGGCACGAGCCCGATGTGGGCGAGCCCCTCCGTGTTGAAGTCGATCTCGCGATTCCCGACACGGGGCGGATAAGACGTGACATCGCCGGGAACGGACTGGAACGGGTACGTGATCGGATTCGTCTGCGGGGTATCACCGCACACAGAGTCCGGACCGAAGCGCGGGCCCGGAGCGCCAGCGAATCCGTTCAAGTCGAAGCCGAAGCCCTCGGCGGGAAATCCGCCGTTGTCTTCGATCAGCTCGATCCGTCGTTGGAGCCCGTCGTCCATCGTGGCGCTCTCGTTCGGCGACTGGCAGCGGCCGAGTCCGGTCTTCGAGATACCGCCCAGGCGGTAGAGCGCGCCGACGTTGTTGATCCCGTGCGTGCCGGCAGCCGGGTAGTCGAGCTGTTCCAGGATCTCGAACGCCCGCTTGTAGGCGCGACGCGGCAGGTGATCGAGCTCGACGATCATGCCCCGCTGGGTCATCTGCTCGATGAGGAACTCACCCGCGCTCGTGAGGCCCGCGGCCTGGCAGACCTCCTGTTGGCCGGGCGGCTGGAGCAGGTCGAGCAGGAACGGAGACAACGTGACCAGCGGATTGGTCGCGAAGCCACTCATGTCGTTCGGCGGCGGCGCGAAGAAGTCCTCGCGCACTTCGACGAGACCGGGAAAACTCGCGGGATCCCGGTCGAAGACCGTCGGCACCGCCGGATCACAGTCGGGCGTGAAGTTCGAGAAGCGACCGGTCTGGATGAAGTTCCCGAGTTCGATGAACAGCTTCTGCCCATCGCCGGTGGAGAATGCGTTGTCGAACTTGTGCACTGGGAGGATCGCGCGGACGCCGCGGTCGTAGTACTCGTCGAGCTTGGCGAGCACGTCCTGATCGTCGCACACGGGCGATCCGTCCGGCGGAACGAGGAAGCAGTCGAACAGGTTCGAGGTTTCGATGCCGAGGATCACGGCCATCTTGCCGCGGCGAATGACGTGTCGAGCCTCCTCGGGCGAAGTGACGATCCGGAACCACCCTCGACGAGGACCTCCCTCCTGGGCGTCGATGTAATTTCGTGTCGGCATCCTGATTGTCGAAGCCGAATCCGAAGAGATCCTGGCGGCCTTCCTCGCCATGGAACAACGCGCAGTCCGGCAGCGCGTGCTCGATCCCGAGCGGATGGAACGGCGCGCCGTGGAAGATCCCGCCGCCACCGAAGCCGAAGTTCGACAGCAGGTGCGAATGGGTGTCGGCGAATCCGAACAGCGAGCCGTCCTCGAACACGCGTCGCGTGACGCGTCCCTCGGCATCGAGCGACGCCTCCGGCGGTTCGGCGCAGCCATCGCGGGGAATCAGGAGGAGCGGGGACGCGGCGGAAGCTTCGTCGACCAGTCCGCGCGTCGAGAGATAGCGTCCGGACTTCCGGTGGCGCAGCCGGAGCTCCAACCAGCCGGTGAGTTCGAGGTCTCATTCCGCGTCCGACTCGAAGCTGTCGTCGACGAGCAGGATGTCCGAGAGCAGCTCGGACTGACGCAGCAGCGCATTGCCATCCGATACCACGTAGAAGCCCTCGTCGTCGTGCAGCAGGTAGCGGCCGAGACCGGAGGGCTTCAGGAAGAACGGCGTGGCGTGCTGACCCCAGCTCCGAGCGAACGAGAACGACTCCCCGGAGCTGGCCACCGCCAGCACCTTCGGGAAGAAGGATCCGCGCTCGCAGGCAGCGACGGCGAAGCATCGGTTGGCGGCGAAGTGAACCTCGTGCGCCGATCCTTCCCCGGGGCGGCCTCCGAAGTCACACGCGGAGAGGGCGAGCAGAGCGAGCGCAAGAACAGCAGGGGTGGCTTTCATCGAGGACTCCGGCAGACGAGCAAGAATAGAGAGACTCTCCAGGGAAGAAGTTGATTTTACCAGACGGTAAGTTCCAGTGGAAGCACGATCTGGATTCACTCTCGCGATCCATAGAAACGGGGTCGTATCGTATTCTACGTCCGAGAAGGCTCATGGATCGGAACAGCGATCCGGATTCCCATACACGACCAGCAGGCCTTTCGGAACGCCGTCCGGCCGAGGCGGTAGCAGACATCCCCCGTCGTCTGCTGGGTAGGGTCCTCGCTCGACGGGCGGGGCCCTGTCCCGACAGGCAACGAGAGTCTGAGCTGGCACGTCACTGGCCCGGGGATCGAGCAGGCAGCCACACCACCGCGACGGTCCCGGCGAATCCCGTCAGGACGCACCAGACCCGATCGACTCGTTTCATCGCCTCGGATGTCGGTCGGTCAGCGTCGAGTCTGGAGCCAACACGAACGCGCACGACGAGCCGGGATCGCAGCGCCGATAGGCCCCGCAGACGGTTGCGATGTCGAGGAGCAACTTCCGAGCAGGTGAATCTCGGATACCACGACATCCATGGCGGAAGTGGATCTCGAGCCATGCGCTGAGCCGAACCCTCGCAGTCACCGATTGCTCGCCACGGACACACACCAGGCGTCGGAACTTGCCTGGGTCGGGAGAATTCCCGCTCGGGTTCCAGAAACTAGGAGATTCCTGCCATGGTCACCTCGAGAATGCTCTCGCCGCTCGTTCGAGGCATCGCGCTCACCGCCTTGCTGTTCCCGCTCTCCGCTCTCGCGACTCCGATGGTCTACACCGTCGAGACCGGGACGCAGGACGGCTTCGGGTTCAGCGTCATTCACGCCGCCACCAGCACCGCCGGAATGGCTCCGTACTATCCGAGCGGAACCACGCTGCTCGATCTCTCTGGGACCCTGACCGGCGACTTCGACGGCACGACGCTGACGTTGGCTCCCAGCACGCTGACCGCCGTCGGTGTCGGCGGTGGATACTCCGGCATCTGGACGATCGACGTCACCGGTGGCGCAATCATGGCGGCAGGACCGGTCGCGGGTGGCAGCATCGGTTATGTGTTGCGGAGCCCGGATAAGAGCGTTTTCGACGCGGGAACGTTCCACTTTGCGCCGATGGATTTCCCGGGCGCCCCGAACAGCCTGACGGATACTCAGCTGGCGCTTTGGGGCAACAACTGGGACAGCTCCGTCGCCGGTCGGAGTTCGGTGAAGATCCCGCTCGGGTTCGACCTGCGCGCTCAGGGTTCGACAGCGCCGGTGCCGGAGCCGTCGGCGGTGCTGCTGTTCGGCGCCGGTCTCTTCGTCGCAGCGCGACGGCCGCGCCTCAAGGCGCGCACCAGCGCCTTGGCCTGAGGCTCTCCCGAAGCTCCGCGGTCCGATTGCCCCGCCCCGGGCGGCGGGGTGATCGGATCGCACGGGGGCGGCTGTGGATCAAGAAACGCCGACTCGCTCTTGGACCACGGTGCGGATCTCCACCGAGATGCGATCAGGTTCCCCTCGTCCGTCGATGCGCGCGAGGTAGGGGCGGTCGAGCTCGCGGAAGATCGCTGCGACGCCGGCGAGGAAGCCGCGGTGCTCGAACGCCGGCTCTGCGATGCCGCCGCGGCTCGCGATGCGCTCGAGCCCGCGCTCCGGATCGACGTCGAGCAGCAGCGCGAGGTCCGGCAGCGGAAACTCGGCTTCGGCGTCCGCCAGCAGCTGCGCAGCATCCAGGCCTCGTGCTCCCTGGTAAGCGACGGTGGACAGGAAGTAGCGGTCGGTCAGCACGATGGCGCCGGCCGCGAGTCCGGGGCGGATCACGGCCGCGACGTGCTCGCGGCGGTCCTCGACGAACCAGCGCAGCTCCTCAGCCGGCGCGACGCGCTCGCCAGAACGCGCCATCGCGCGGATCCGCGCACCGAAGACGCCGTCCGTGGGCTCGCGGGTCTCGATGCCGGCGTGGCTCCCGGCGCGCAGCGCA
>CAYOHN010000064.1:0-11951 GCA_964403735.1 uncultured Spirochaetales bacterium
AAATGTCAACTTTTCCCCATCCGGGGAAAAGTTGACATTTCCAACCCGGCCCCTTTCTTGACGCCCGCGGCGTCGTCCGAGGTTGGCTAGCATGGCGCGATTCACGGGAGAACGGCGGGATGGACTGGAACCTCGCGGACTTGTTCGAGTTGGTGGCGGACACCGTGCCGGAACGGCTCGCGCTGGCGCACGGCGTCAATGGCCCGACCCGCACCTGGCGGGAGCTGGATCGGCGCAGCAACGCGCTCGCCAGCCATCTCGCCCTCGGTCACCAGCCGAACGACAAAGTGGCGCTCTACGCGTACAACCGCCCGGAGTTCGTCGAGACGCTGGTGGCCGCGCTGAAGGCGCGCCTGGTGCCGGTGAACGTCAACTACCGCTATCGCGAGGAAGAGCTCGTCTATCTGCTCGACAACTCGGATTCTTCTGTCGTCGTCTACCAGGCCGAGTTCGCCGAGCGCGTCGCCCGGGTCCGGGACCGACTCCCCAAGGTGCGCGAGTGGATCGAGATCGCCGACGACGAAGCGGGTGGGGGAACGGCCAACGAATCCGCCGTCTCCTACGACGCCGTCATCGGCGGTGGCAGCGAGCAGCGCCTGGACATCCGCCGCGAGCCGACCGACCTGCTGTTCATGTACACCGGCGGCACCACCGGCATGCCGAAGGGCGTGATGTGGGAGCACAAGGCGCTCTTCAACTCGCTCGGCGGCGGTGGCAATGCGGTCCTCGGCGAGAGCGCCAGCGAGTCGGCCGAGCAGCATCGCGAACGGATCTCCCAGGAAGGACGCGCGCAGAAGCTCATCCCGGCCTGCCCGCTGATGCACGGCACGGGCCTGTTCACGGCGATCAACGCCCTCGGCGGTGGCGGCACGATCATCACGCTCGCCGGCAAGAGCCTCGATGCCGAGGAGCTGTGGTCCGTCGCCGAGACCCGCGGCGCCACGGCGTCGGCCATCGTCGGCGATGCGTTCGCGAAGCCGATGCTGAAGGCGCTGCAGGAACATCCGGGCCGCTGGGATCTGTCGAGGTTCTTCCTGCTCGTGTCGTCGGGCGTGATGTGGAGTCCGCCGGTCAAGGAAGGCCTGCTGGAGCACCTGCCGCAAGCGCTGCTATACGACTCGTTCGGCTCGAGCGAAGCGGTCGGCTTCGGCGCCGAGCTGACGACGAAGCAGAGCACGATCTCGCTCGGCCGCTTCAAGATCGGCCCGAACTGCAAAGTGTTCACGCCGGAGGGCAAGGAGGTTGCGCCCGGCAGCGGCGAGGCCGGCTTCATCGCCCGCTCCGGGCCGATCCCGCTCGGCTACTACAAGGACGAGAAGAAGAGCGCCGAGACGTTCAAGGAGTACCAGGGCCGGCGCTGGTCGATCCCGGGCGACTGGTGCACCGTCAACGAGGACGGCACGCTCGTGCTGCACGGCCGCGGGTCCGTGTGCATCAATACGGCCGGTGAGAAGGTCTACCCCGAAGAGGTGGAGGAGGCGTTGAAGACGCATCCCGCCGTCGCCGACGCGATCGTCGTCGGCGTGCCGGACGAGAAGTGGGGCGAGGCCGTCACCGGCGTCGTGCGTCTCGAGACGGGCCAGCACGCCACCGAGCAGCAGTTGCGCGAGCACGTCCGCGAGCGACTGGCCGGCTACAAGACGCCGAAACGCATCGTGTTCACGGAGACCAGCATGCGCGCACCCAATGGCAAGGCGGACTACAAGGGCGCCAAACAGCAGGCGCTCGCCGCAGCGGGCGCCACGCGCTGACCGATCCGAGGATTCAGCCCGTCGGCTCGTCGACCTGGCCTGCGTGGTCGAAGTAGATGCCGCGCACCCAACGCGCACCCTCGAATCCGGTGCGCGCGTGCAGCATGCGCCAGTTGTCGTAGAGCAGGAAGTCGCCGGCCTCGAGGCCGAAGCGGTACTGATGGGCCCGATCGAGCGTCAGCGCGGTGAAGCGCTGATCCGCGCGATAGAAGGCCTCCATCTCGGCGAACGGTAGTTGGTGCGGCGACAGCGTGAAGTAGCTGGAACGCACGCGGAAGACCTCTCCGTCGCGCGTCTCCAGCATCGGAGACACCAGACGACGTTGGAATCCCTGCTGCTGGCGGTCGAACACCACCGGCGTCGTCGTCAGGCGCTCGTAGGCCGGCGCGTCGATGCTACGCAGATAGCGAGCGGCCTGGAACGCATCGCACAGATAGTTCTCCCCACCGCGATCGGCCGGCCGCATGCAGTGCAGCGCCTGGTAGCGAGGGGGACGGTCCAAGAACGGCTGGTCCGTGTGCAGATCCACCGGGGCGTCGGTGTAACCGAGCTGATCGGTATTCTGGTTGGTCGTGTTGTCGGTGCGGAGATCCTCGATGCGCCCGAAGTGGGTCGGGATGACGGCTAGACCGGCGCTCGCGAAGGCGTCGATCAAGGCGTCCGTGTTGTGCCCGAAGCCGCGCGCGAAGCAGACGCCGCGCTCGGCCACCACCGCGAGGCAACGCGCCGCCAGATCGGATCCCGGAGCCACCTCGATCGCCGCCAGATCCGACGACGGGGGCATCACCGCCTCTCGATTCGCGGCATAGGCGTGCGCGCGGAGCCACTCCGGGCGGTAGACGCTGCGATGCGAGCTGCCGTCCGCCTCGTTCCAGACGATCTCGACATCGCCGTCACCGCCGACGCCCACCGCCGCCGGCCGCACCGCGAGCGGAACTCGAGCAGCGGAGAGCGTTCGCTCGCGCGTCACCGGATGGCGACAGCACGCGCACCAGTGCCGCAGCCAGAACCAGTGGAAGTCCGCCGTCTCGGAGCCGGGCGCGCCGGCGCCGAAGTCCACGCGGAGGAAGGCGTCGTGCGGATCGACGCGGAGCTTGCTCATGACGGCCGATCGTAGCGGGCGCGTGCCGCCCTACGCCTCCAGCAGGCCGACCAGATCGAGGGCCGTGATCAGCCCCACCACGCGGCCCTCGCCGCCGACGACGATCACGCGATGGATTCGCTGGGCCCGCAGCAGCTTCGCGATCTCGGGTACCGTCGTTTCCGGCCCTACGGTCACGACGCCGGGCTGCATCACGTCCCCGACCGAGAGCTGCCCGAGGCGGTCCTGGAAGTCCTGCGGCGCGCTCGTCCAATCCGGCCCAGAGAACTCGAGCACATCGCGGAAGTAGACGGCGCTGGAGCCGGCGCTCTCGTGCTCCTCGCCGACGGCCCGGAGCAGGTCCGTGACGGAGATGACCCCGAGGAGCTGCTCCGCTTCGTCGACCACCGGCGCTCCGTGGATCTCCTCCTCGAGGAAGAGCTGTGCCACCTGGGTCAACGGCGTGCTCGGTTCCACCGAAATGACCGAGGTCTGCATCACATCGCGGGCTCGCAGCGCCATTCGTCGAAGTCCTCCCCGTTTGTCGTTAGAAGCATCAAGCGTGCCGAGCAGCCGATGCGTGAGACGAGCCGAGGAGGTGGCTCGGCCGAGGCGGCGGCCCGGACCGAGACGATGGGCCACCGGAGACCGGAGCGGATGTGCCAGAAAGACTCATCTTATCGATGCCGTCGCGTCGGCGTCACCGCCGGGCGATCGCTGGCCACCTTCCCGAGTCCGCGGCCGTCCCGCGTACGTGACGGGACCTTCATCCCCGCGGGAGCACAGCCTCTTCGCGAGACCCCCCTCCGTTAGAATCCGTAGGCGTACGGAGCGCGTCCCCCACGCGCCCTGGGAGTTGCCGTGAATCGCCGCATCATCGTCTGCGACGGCGCAGAGCTGGCGCGCCTGTGGGTCCGGATCGGCGCCGACGACAACGAGGAACTGACCTGGGTGCCGCGCGAGGACGAATCCCGCGCGCGGCCGCCGCGGTTCCGCGCGCTTCAGGGGGGACTGATCCCCGAAGCGATCTCGAAGCTCAATCCGAAGGAGGGGGACGTCTTCGGTGTCGTTTCCGAGGAGCCGGCGTTCATCCGGCAGGCGGTGGCCGTGCTGACCGAAGCGGCTCCGCAAGCTCCGATCCTCGTCCTCTCCGATCAACTCGAGCCCGACCAGATCGCCCCGCAGCGCTGCTTGCGGCTCGGCCGCCTCCGTTCGCTGATCCGCGACGACTTCGACGAGGAATTCGACCACCTCTGCAACCTGCGCCGCGTCGTCGAGATCCGCGAGCTGCTCGAGTCGCGCGAGAAGATCGCGATCCTGTTGCAGCCCGATCCGGACCCGGACGGCATCGCCTGCGGCTTCGCGCTCCGCGCGCTGGTGGGACGCAAGAGCCCGACGATGCCCCTGGTCTCCTTCGGCGAGGTGAAGCGCCCCGAGAACCGCGCGATGGTCGCAGCGCTCGGGATCGAGGTGCGCACACTCACGCCCGACGAGCTCTCGGAGTTCGACAGCCTGGTGCTCGTCGACGTGCAGCCCACGGTGTTCGGAGAGAACCCACCGCAGCGCGTCCTCTCCGTGGACGTCGTCATCGACCACCATCCGGAACGCTCCGGCTACGACGCGACGATCCGCGACATCCGCCCGAGCTATGGCGCCACCTCGACGATCGTCACCGAGTACGCACGGGCTGCGCGGCTCGAGATGCGGCCCAAGCTGGCAACGGCGCTTCTCTACGGGATCAAGAGCGATACCCAGCTTCTCGGCCGCGAGACGAGCCGCCAGGACATCCAGAGTTTCGCGTACCTGCATGCCATGCACAGCCCGGCGCTGTTGCGGCGCATCGAGCGTCCTGCCCTCCCGATCGATGGCCTGCGCGCGCTCGGCAGGTCGCTCAGCCGCACGAGCGTCGAAGACGGAATCCACATGCTGGTGCTCGGGCGGGTGCGCGAGGACGTGATCCCGCAGGTCGCGGACCTGGGCCTACAGGCCGAAGCCGCCGAGTGGTCGATCGCCGCTGGGCTCGTGGGCAGCGATCTCGTGTTCTCGGTGCGCAACGTCGGCTACGTCCGCGCGGCCGGCGAGGTGGTGCGCGCCGTGGTCGAGGGACTCGGCGTCGGCGGCGGACATCGAACGATGGCCAAGGGCATCATTCCGCTGAAGGCGTTCCGCAAGGTCTATGGAAAGATCGACAAGGCCACGGTCCAGAAGGTGCTGCACGAAGCCTTCGTCCGCGCGATCCGCCGCGAGGCCGAATAGCCGGACGGCGAACACGCTGCCTATCGGCCCCGCGACAGGTTCGCCGTCGATTGCATCTGCCTCAGCTCCTTGTCCGGCGGAGGGGTTCCGACGAGTTCCCACGATTCGCGCCGCCAGCTTCCGTCCTCGGCGAGGTTTGCGAACGCGGCGCCCGTCGAGTCGAGGGCACGCACCGGACGGTCGGGATCATCTGGCCACCCCGGGTAGTCCGCGCGATCCTCGCTCCAGCGACTGGCGAAGACCCCGATGTCGATCGGCTCGTCCTTCGCGTCGTACGCAATGTAGTAGAGCGGCACCAGCGTCTGCAGGTCGAAGTACCACGTGATGCGCGCTTCGCCGCGCTCCCGCGGCTTCCCCTTGATGCGACCTTCGAGCACCAGCGCGCGGCGCAGATCCCAGCGATCGCTCGCGAACGAGAGGCCCCACGGACCGAACTCGCGCTCCTTCTCGGCCGGGTACATCGCCGCCACCGCATTGATCGGCGCGAGCAGATCCTGGACGCCGCGGATCTGCCACTTCCACAGCAGGGGTCGAAGTTCCTGCCCCTCGAAGCCGTTGCGCTTGGTCTGCAGCGTGCCGCCATCCGCCCCGATGCCGCCGGCGACGAGACCGCCGCCCGCCCCGGTGCCGCCGGGCCCACCGCCGACGGCGAGCTGTGTCGCCGGGACCACGCCGACACTGAAGGACGGCATGTAGAGACCTTCGATGTTCGTGGCCGAGATGCGGCGCACGCGGCGGAAGCCGGGGAGATAGGCGTGCAGGTCATCGGTACGGGGCGCTTCGCGGAGGCTGTCTTCGTGCCGGTACTGGCGCCATGCATATTCTCGCGCGTTGAAGGGTTCGAAGAACTTGCCGCCGGCGACCCACCAGTTACCCCGAGCGAACGATGTCTCGTATCCCGTCTCCGCCAGGTCTGCGCGGTGGGAGATCTGGATCCGGAACAGCTCGCCCTCGAAGGCCTCCGCGCGGCCGACTCTGCCGAGCAGATCGACGATGCGGAACCTGCCGCGGAAGCCAGCGGCCTGATAGCGCGTCGCGGCATTCCACGCCCACCGAGCGCCGGCCTGCGCATCGCCTGGATCGATCGTGCTCGGCGCGAACGGAAGCCCCGCGACCCAACCCGCGAGCCCGCCGTCACTCGTGAGCGTCGCCTGGCCGGCGTGCCGCGCCGTTGCCTCGGAAAAGAACGCGGGCGGCGAGTAGTCGCGATAGCACGGTCCGATCTCGAGACGCATTCCCTCGTAGAAGAAGCGCTCGCGGTACGTCCACAGGGGCTCCGGCAGGAAGCGGCGCAGCGCGTCGAGCTGCGGCAGCGCGACGGACGCGCCCGGCTCGAACGGAAACGCCGCCGGTGCATCCTCGTCACCGGCGACGCGGAGACCATCGACGGGATCGCAGAGACCTTCGGGCGGAACACGCCAAGGATCGCGCGCCGGCGCTGCCGATGACGAGTCTTCGGTCGCCTCGGCCAACACGGGAGCGGGGACGGAAAGTGCCAGCGCGGCCATCGCGGCGAGGAAGAGCCGGCGCATCGGGTGGAACATCGAGTGGCGCATGGGTGTCCTCCTCCGGATCGAAGCCCCCGCCGCATTCTATGCGACATTGTCCGTCGAACGAACCGGAAATCGGAGGCCGGCGCGGTGATCGAGATCGAGATCCGTCCGATGCACGTGACCGAGCGAACCCACGCCGCCGGGGTCGCCGCCCGCGGCATGCGCGACAACCCGATGCACGTGGCGGTCTTCGGACCCGATCCGGAGCGCCGGATCGTCGCGCTGGAACGAATGTTCCGTGCGCTGTTCCTCGTTGCGTCGGCTCCGCCGCTCGTCGCGCTGCGCGCCGGCTTCGTCGTCGGTGTCTGCGGAGCGGCGCCACCCGGAGCGTGCCGGCTTTCCGCCACAGGGCTCGCACGGATGCTCGGCGCGTTGTCGCGCAACGGTCTCGAGCCGCTGCGCCGGACGCTGCGCTGGCTCGAGGGCTGGGGGCACCGAGACCCGGCGGAGCCGCATTGGCACGTCGGACCGGTCGTCGTCGAGGGCGGCATGCAAGGACTCGGGATCGGCAGCCAGCTACTGGCTGCGCTCGTCAGCGATCTCGACACGCGCGGCGAGTACGCCTGGCTCGAAACCGACAAGGCCGAGAACGTGACCTTCTATCGGCGCGCCGGCTTCACCGTCTCCGCCGATGCCGAGATCCTCGGCACTCGCTGCTGGTTCCTGTGGCGTCAACCAAGGGGCCGGGTTCGTTCGTCGACTTTTCCCCCATCCGGGGGAAAAGTCGACGAACGAACCCGGCCCCTTGGTTGACGGGTCAGCCGAGCGTGAGGAGCTCGTGGGATTCGACCAGACGCCGCTGGATCGGGATGCCGACCGGACAAGTGCCGAGGCACGGCGCCGAGCACTCAGCGCACACGGCGGCGTTCTTGCCGAGCCGCGCGTAGGACTGGATCCCGCGCTTCTCGAGTCCGTAGTCCTCGAAGTACATCCGGTATCGCAGCACATCGTTGATCGCGAGGCCTTCCGGACAGCTGTCGAGGCAGTCGCCGCAATGCGGCGGGCAGTAGCTGCCGGCGATCTGCTGGTCGTACTCGCCGAGCACCGCGTGATCGGCCGGCGTGAGCTTTGCCCCCGACGCGAACAGGTACTCGTCGATGTGCTGCGGCTCGATGAACGAAACGACGAGGCAGTTCACGTCCGGGTTCGAGAGTACCCACTTGAAGGCGGCCTGGCTGTAGGCGCCTGCCTGCTCGCGGAAGCCGACGAGACCGTGGTGCTTGGCGCCCTTCAGCGTCTTCATCGCAACGACGCCCATGTCCTGTTCTCGCCGCGCTCGCGCGATCACCTCGCCGAGCGTCGGCCAGATCCCGTGGTGATACGCGGGCATCATCACGTCGAAGCGGCCCGACGCGATCGCGCGATCCGCCACCTGCACCAGGTTCGGCGTGTGCGACGAGAAGCCGAGAAAACGGACCTTCCCGTCTTCGCGGAGCCGGTCGAAAGCCTCGTGCAGGTTCGGGTCCATCAGCCGGTCGATCTCGTCGCACGAATGCACGTGCGCGAGGTCGACGTAGTCCGTGCCGAGTCGGGCGAGACTGCTCTCGATCGCCTCTTTGTACTTCGCCACCGAGGAGCCGGTCGCCAGATGGCCCTTCGGGGAGCAGAACTTGGTGGCGAGGAACAGCTTCGACCGGTCCTGCCCGCGCAGCGCGCGACCGATCGCCTGCTCGCTGCCGGAGCCGGAATAGTCCGGGGACGTATCGAGGTAGTTGACGCCGCGCTCGATCGCCTCCCGCACCAACGCCTCTCCGGTGTCGCCCTTGATCGCACCGGTGCCGAGCGAGATGTCGGACACCTCGAACCCGGTGCGTCCGAGCCGGCGATACGACTGGATCCGCGCGCCCCGCCAAGCGTCCTGCCAGGTCTTCGCAGTCTTCTCGACATCTCCGCCGAAGATCTGGGTGGCCGGCTCGCGCCAGCCGCGCCCCTCGTTGCCGAGTCCCAGGAAAGCGCGCGCGAACGCGACGGCGCCACCGGCAGCCGTCACCGCCACAGCGGCGCCGGCGCCGGACGCCGCACCCGTCAGGAAGCTGCGCCGCGCAGGATCGGTGGACGCGCGCGCGCTGCGACGCACCCCCCAGAACGTCAGCGCCGCGCAAGCGAGGATCAGCAGCGCCGCGAGCATCAGTCCAGCCAGCGAGAAATTGACGTTCGGGATCAACGTGCTGCCGATCCGCTCGAGCAGCGCACCGGCCGGGAAGGCGTCGGCATCGAGCCCGATGAAGGTGCGATAGAGCACCGAGCCCGCCAGGAAGAATCCCACCGTCAGCGAGATGACGAGACCGAGCAGGAACGCGTTGCGGGGTCGACGCATGGAACCCTCCAGTTTTCGGAGACGAAGAGACGAGGAGTCGAGGAGACGGCGGAACGAGACGAACGGAACTTTTGGCGGCCCCGCGCCGGCCGAAAGAAAGAGTACCGACGCCACCCGCGCGATGCGAATCCGCGATCCCCGCTTCCGTCCGTGCCGGCCAGAAGCCGCGTCGCCTTCGGCTTCGCTGTGTTACGTTGACGATACTCCGCAGCCGGAGGCAGGTCCCGTGGCCGATCCCGTCGTCATTCCGAACATTCCCGCGCTCAAGAGCTTCATCGGCCAGCGGCTCGGACCGACGGAGTGGAAGACCATCGGACAGGAGCAGATCGACGCCTTCGCGCGCGCCACCGGCGATCATCAGTGGATCCATGTCGATACCGAACGCGCGCGGCGCGACTCCCCCTTCGGGGGACCGATCGCGCACGGCTACCTCACGTTGTCGCTGGTGCCGGCGCTGCTGCCGGAACTCGTCGACGTGCAGAACGTGCAGATGGCGGTGAACTCCGGAATCGAGAAGATGCGGCTGCCGGCGCCGGTGCCGGCCGGCTCCCGCGTACGCATGAGCGCTGAATACAAGCACGTACGCGAGATGCCGGGCGGGCGCGCGCGCGCGACGATCGCCGTCAGCTTCGAGGTCGAGGGTGGCAACAAGCCCGCGTGCATCGCGGATGTCGTGTACCTCTACTTCCCCTGATTCCCCTGATCCGTAGCCGCAGGTGCGCTGGCCAGGAACGCGCCGACGGCGTCCAGGAACGCCTCCAACTGGTCGTGATGGACCCAGTGGCCGGCTTTGGGAATCGTCACGCAGCGGGCGTCCCGGAACGGCTGGTTGCGACCGTCGACCGCGGGATCGCTCGCCCACGAATCGGCCCCGCGCACCAGCAGCGTCGGAGACGTGATGCGGCTCCAGAGCGAGCGCATGTCGTCGACGTCGAAGCGATACGGGGCAAACGAGCGCACGTAGTTGTCGAACTTCCAGGAGTAGGTGCCGTCTTCGTTGCGGTTCACGCCGTGGATGGTGAGGTGCAGCGCCTGGGCTTCGGACAGGAAGGCATTTTCCTCGCGCATCCGGGATGCGGCCGCCTCGAGGCTCTCGTAGCGACGCGGCAGTCGTCCAGCGAGGCCGCGCATCTGCTTCACCCAGTCCTGCATGCGATCCCACGGCTCGCGCGCTCGCAGCTTTTCCAGCATCTGCGGCGGCGGTCCGAGCCCCTCGATCGCCACCAGCTTCTCGACGCGCTCGGGAAACACTCCCGTGTACATCAGACTCACCGCGCCGCCGAGCGAGTGACCCACCATGTGGACGCGCTCGACCCGCAGCGCATCGATCAGATTGGCGAGGTCGAGAACGAAGTCCGCGATCGCGTACATGCCGCCGATCGCCCAGCCGCTGTCTCCGTGTCCGCGCAGATCCGGCGCGATCACGTGCCAGTCCCGACGCAATGCACGCGCCACCCAGTCCCAGCTCCGCGCGTGGTCGCGGCCCCCGTGCACCAGCACCAGCAGCGGGGCGTCCGCGTTCCCCCAGTCGACGTAGTGCAGGCGCAGGCGGTTCGAAACGAAGAAGTGCGAGGTCGGGCCGATCACGTCCGTCATGGCGGTGGATCCTACCACCGCTGGCAAAAAGCCGGAGGGCGACGACCCGCAACGGCGGCGGTACTCTCCGGCGCGTGCGCATCGCCCTCGCCCAGCTGAATCCCATCGTCGGCGATCTCGCCGGCAACCGAAGCCTCGTCGAGGAGGCGGCAGCGAAGGCGGCCGCCGCCGGGGCGCAGCTCGTGGTGCTCCCGGAACTCGTGCTGACCGGCTACCCGCCGATGGATCTGCTCGAGCGGCAGGGGTTCGTCGAGGACCAGCTCCGCGAGCTGACCGCGCTGGAAGCAGCCTCGCAGCGGATTGCGATCGCGCTGGGCGCGGCGTTGCCGATCGATCGCCGCAACGGGAAGTCGCTCGGAAACTGCGCGGTGCTGCTGGCCAGCGGACGGCGCGTGGCGGTCCAGCCGAAGACGCTGCTTCCCACGTACGACGTGTTCGACGAAAACCGCTACTTCGCCCCGGCGTCGGCGCGCACGGTCGTCGAGCTCGGAGGGCTGCGGCTCGGCCTGACCGTGTGCGAGGACGGCTGGGCGGAGCATCTACCGTACGACGTCGACCCCACGGGCGACCTCGCGAGCCAGGGCGCCGACCTGGTCTTGAACCTGTCGGCGTCCCCGTGGCACGTCGGGAAGCCGGCCCAGCGCCGCGCGTTGTTCGCCGCGCTCGCAAGACGACACCGCGTGCCGATCGCATTCTGCAACCAGCTCGGCGGCAACGACGACCTGACCTTCGACGGCGGCTCGTTCTTCATCGACGCGGAGGGCCGACTGCGAGCCGCGCTACCCCTCTTCGAACCGGAGCTGGTGACCCTCGATCTCGACGCGCTTCCGCTGGCGATCGACGACGAAGACGTGGCGGAACCGACGGGAGCCGCGCAGCTCGAGGCCGGCCTGGTGCTCGCGATTCGCGATTATTTCCGCAAACAGCAGCTTCCGCCCGGCGCCGTCATCGGACTCTCGGGCGGAATCGATTCGGCGGTGACCGCGCATCTCGCTGCGCTCGCGCTCGGACCCGACCGTGTGCTCGGCGTGCTGATGCCGGGGCCGTTCTCGTCGCGCCACAGCGTCGAGGACGCCCTCGCCCTCGGTCGTCAGCTCGGGATCGAGACGCGCCTCGTCGACATCGTTCCGGTGTATGATCAGTATCGGCACATCTTCGCCGATCTGTTCGGCGCGCGTGACGATTACGGCGTCACGCAGCAGAACATCCAGTCGCGGATCCGCGGCGCGATCCTGATGGCGATCTCGAACGAAGAGCGGCGCCTGGTGCTCGCCACCGGCAACAAGAGCGAGCTGTCGATCGGATACTGCACGCTGTACGGAGACACCGTCGGCGGCCTCGCCGTGCTCGGCGACGTCTACAAACGCGACGTCTACGCGCTCGCGCGTCATGCCAAC